>JAAUUB010000159.1 GCA_012031215.1 Microscillaceae bacterium
AGAGAAGGTAAAACTGGTAGCCGTCAGCAAAACTCATCCGCCCGAGGCCATTCAGCAGTTATACGACCACGGCTGGCGGCGCTTTTGGCGAAAACAAAGTACAGGAGCTGAGCACCAAACAAGCCCAATTGCCTGCCGACATTGAGTGGCATCTCATTGGCTCCCTGCAAACCAACAAGGTAAAATATATTGTGCCCTTTGTCAGCCTGATACATTCCGTTGACCGCCGCAAACTACTCGAGGAAATCCAAAAACAAGCCGCCCGGATAGATCGCCAGGTTGATTGTTTGCTCCAGATTCACATTGCCCAGGAAGAAACCAAGTCAGGCTTTGACTATGCCGAAGCCGAGGCCCTGCTGCTCGATGGCCCAGGCCTGGCCACCCTGACCCATTGCCGCATCGTAGGCCTTATGGGCATGGCCACTTTCACGGATGACAAGGCCCACATCCAGGCTGAGTTTAGAGGCCTAAAGGCGTTTTTTGACCGTATGCAGGCCCAGGCATTGCCCCCCAATGTTTGCCTGGAAGTGCTTTCTATGGGGATGAGCGGCGATTTTGAACTGGCCATTGCCGAGGGCAGCACGATGATTCGGGTGGGAAGTGCCATTTTTGGGGCCCGTCAATATGCCTGAGCGGCTTTCTTTTGCCTCAGAAAAGATTAGGCCGGGGAATGTTGGGGGACGTTTTCTGTAACCCAGGCAGTAATCCTGGCCACAATTTCTTCCCAGCCCTTTTTCGCCCAATACCCAATGGGCGTGGTCTTCTAGTTCCCAATACACGGCCTGAGAGTACCGTTTGGCAATTTTTTTAACGACCGAAGCAGGCACAATGCGGTCTTCTTTGCCCGAAATCACCAATACCGGGCATTTTACCGCTTCGGCATCGACCCGGCTGGCCTTTTTGCCGTCCAGGGGCGAAAGCCCTATTTCAAACAAAGCTTTGCCCGATTCATAGACCAGGTTTTGGTATTGGACTTTTTGTTCTTCTTCGGGCAACAGGTGCATCACCGAATAGACCGCTTTCTCGAAAGAAAGCCGAAAAGGTTTTTGCCAAAATTTCCATTTTTGCAACACCTCCGAAAAGCTTTTCAGGCTGGAAGGCGGCGAAATCAGCACCGTGCCGTGCGGGGGTGCAGGCGTAAGCAAAACCAGGGCTTTGGCCTTGCCCCGGGCTGCCAGTATTTGGGCCAGTAAGCCCCCCATCGAGTGCCCCATCAGAATGGGTGGTTCGGCAAGCTTGTCAATTTCTTTTTCCAGGTCCGCCACATAATCCAGAATAGAAGTTTCGGCCAGGCGGGCATCCGGGGCCTCTTTTTGCGAAAGCTGGTGAAAGCGTAGGGCGGGGGCCTGGCAGATAAAGCCCGCTTTTTCCAGCTCGGCTTGGTAGTTGTTCCAGCAAAGTGGCGTTTGCATCATTCCGTGAATCATCACAATGTTTCGACTCATAAGCTTAATAAGGAAAGAAAATGAATTGCTCGGTATGGTAATTTTTAAATTCTGATTAGCAAATTTACAAGAGGATTGGCGAACCCTTTCCTGTTTTGACCCTTCTTTTGATTAAATTTTCTACCTTGCTCCGGTTAGAATACATGTTTCTGCCTTTATCAAGATTTTTTCTAGGCTAATCCAAATCCTTCACCAGATTTTTTTGTACCTTTGCCGCTCTTTTGAAAGAATAAGCTAAAAATCATAAGCGATATGAAACTACGTGTGGCCAAAAAAATCCTCAAAACCAGGACAATTTGTCTTATCTACAAAATCAGGTCAAGAAAGCAACGGTAGTAACCGAGCGAATGAATCGCCGGGTAGCCAAGAAAGCCAATCAAGCCTAAATTTCCTTGCCATTTTGGGCGGTTTGTTTTTAGGCAAGTTGTGCCAATCCAAGCCACTAAGAAAAGCTTTCCTGAAAAGCCTGATTGAGCAATTGCGCGGCCTCATCCAATTCGGTTTGTGAGATATTAAGGGGCGGAGCCAGCCGCATGGCCTGGTCGCAATACAAAAACCAATCGGTAAGTACTCCCAGCTCGAGGGCACGGTCAATCACAGGCTTGAGCACGGCAAAGCTTTCTACCACTAGGGCTATCATCAGGCCCTTTTGTCGTATCTCGCGGATGGCCGGGTGCTTGAACTGTCGGGTAAGGTACAAGCCTTTCTCTTCGGCTTCGGCATATACCTGTGTATGGATAATTTCATCCAGTTGAGCCAGGGCAGCCGCGCAACTCACCGGATGCCCCCCAAAAGTAGTAATATGACCCAAAACAGGGGCTTGGCTGAGGCATTGCATCACCTCGGGCCGGCTGATGAATGCGCCCAAAGGCAAGCCCGCTCCCAGGCTTTTGGCCAGTAGCAAGACATCAGGTGCTACCCCATAATGCTCAAAAGCCCATAGCCTTCCGGTGCGCCCCAATCCCGTCTGTATTTCGTCAAAGACCAGCAAAGCCCCAACTTCCGTGCAACGCTGTCGTAAAGCCTGAAAATAGGCCGGGCAGGCATACACTACTCCGGCTTCGCCCTGCACTGGCTCTATGAATACCGCCGCCGTTTGCGGGCCTATCTCCTGGGCGATATCCCTAAAACTGCCATAATGAATATGCTTGATGCCCGGGAGCAAAGGGCGATAAGCCTGTCGGAAAGCCTCTCCGCCCAGCGACAAGGCCCCCTGGGTGGAGCCATGATAGGCTTTGTGGCAGGCAATGATTTCGGGGCGGCCCGTGTAGCGTTTGGCCAGTTTCATGGCCCCTTCGGTGGCTTCGGCCCCAGAGTTGACCAGATACACACTGGAAAGCCCTTTAGGGAGTTGGCGGGCCAGGGCCTCGGCCAATCGTACCTGCGGGCTTTGTACCAATTCGCCATAAACCATTACGTGCAGGTATCGGTCGAGCTGGGCCTGGATAGCCGCCAGCACAGCAGGGTGGCGATGCCCCAGATTGCTCACAGCAATGCCCGAAATCATATCCAGGTAGCGTTTGCCATCGGGAGCATAAAAATACAGCCCCTCCGCCCGTTCCACCTCAATCATAAGGGGGCTGGGGCTGGTAGGGGCCAAATGACGTAAAAACAGGGCACGGTTCGACAGCATACGTTTACAAGGCCTAAATTTTTAGCGTAAGCGAATTTAGGGAAAAACTGTTTTGCCAATGAGATATTCTTTTATTGGATTGCGTTTTTTATTATTATATATTAGCTTGATACAAAAACAAACACAAAAAGAATATCGTCTCCTGGTTTGTTCTGATTGTTGGGTAGGCTTAACAATTAACTGAAAGGTTTTGGGTTGGCACTCAAAATAATGGAACAAAGATGATAACACCCGGCCTGCTTCTTCAAACTGTGAATTTGGCCTTACCAGTTAGCTCTTCAAGACACCCCCTCTAAGTGCAAAAATCTTTTCTAGTTGAAAATTCGAGACAACTAACTTCTTTATTCGTGGCAAATGAAGATTTATTTTAACGAAACTTCCCTCCAAATCAACTCATCCTTCATCACCACGAGGGTATAAGCTTTGAGCGAATGCAGAGACCGAAGCTCCTGGTCATTTTGTAGGTATTGTGTAAGCTGTTCTTTGGCTTTGTCCTGTGCTTTCTCGAGCTGGGCTTTATCTTCTTTTTTGAGGTATTTAAGCTCAAAGATGTATTGGTAATTGACGTGGTAGGGAGGGCGTTCGCGAAACTGTAGGTCGGTATAACCCGATTCCTGTTCGCGTTCGCTGTGAAGGAGGTAGGCCTCGCCGGGCAGTGCCGTAGCAATCATCAGGAGTTTGATGTATTTTTCGTCAAAGTTGCGGTAATCCCGGTCGGAGAGATGGCGCAAGATTTTGCCGATGATTTGAAAAAAGGCGCGGGATTGCCCTGCATCGCCATCTCGATGAGGGCTTCTTTGACCTCGGAAGCTTTGTAGGGGATTTGCTCCTGCTCCCGAAGCAAAAAGGCAAAGTATTCTATAAAAAGTTTTCGGATGACATAGTTGGGCACTACAAATTTTTTAAGTCCCACGACTTCACCTTGTATCGTCAGGTAGCCCATATAAAAGAGTAGGCTCAGGAAATCATCTTCCTCAAATTCTTTTTCAAAAGAAAACTGGGCGGTGATATTGCCGGAAATAGCACCCAGGCTGACAATCTTCTGAAGGATTTCGTTATTCTGCTCTGGGTTGCGGAGTTTAAAAAGTCGGCGTATTTTACCATAATCTGAAGCAATATTTACGTCCAGGATTTGCTCCGGGTAGTTTTGATGGCGTTGGTAGTGTTTTAAGAAATACAAGACCATGTCGGGATTATAGACCCTTTCGGCAGGATTGCCCGCAAAATGGTAGCCATTGTAATAGTATCTCATATCTCTGATGAGTTCCTCAATGGGAGCCTCTGGGTTCAAAATGGCAATCATCTCCTTTACTTCTTCCTCAGTAAACCCCAGCATGTGTCCGAGTTCTGCCTCAAGGGTAAGGTTAGCCCCGATATTGAATCCGCTCGTGAGCGAATCGAGGGTCATAGACGTAACTCCGGTCACGAATATCCGGTCTATGATGCCCTCGTAGGTTCCGGTTTTAAGGGTTTCATAAAATTTACGCACAAAGCCATTGCGGCTTACGATGTTTTTAAAATGGTCTTGGTTAAAAGCCAATAGCTCATTGGCGAAGTGGTCGTATTCGTCAATGAGTAGGTAGATTTGAGTTGATTTTGATAGGCAGCTAGAAAGGCTTTGAGTACTTCTGCTGGTTCGCTTTGATTCAGAATTTTTTGCTTCTCTGTATCAGGTATGAAGTCATATTTTTTGATAAATTTCTCTATTCCCTGTTGAGTATTACTCAGAAAGCCTTTGAGCGTGGTTTCAGGAGTGGTCGTATTGATACGGCTAAATTCAAGTTCTAGCACTGCATACTGATTCGCCAGTGGCGTTGGCTGCTGGCCGATATAATATTTCCCGAAAATCTCTTGGAAATTGTCTTTTTCATTCCGGTCATAATAATGTGCCAGCATAGACACAAAAAGGCTCTTGCCAAAGCGGCGAGGGCGAAGAAAAAAAATGAATTTTTCCCCCAGTGATTCCAGGTGGGCTATGTAAGGCGTTCTATCCCTGAAATAATAGCCTTGCTCCACGAGGCTCTTGAAGTTACTGATGCCGTAGGGTAGTTTCATAGCTCGAAGATACATATTTGGGATGGTAAATCAAAAATGGCAGGATTTACACAAAAAATCAACAATTGATGCTAGGGCCTCCACTTTGCAGGAATTGAGGGCGAAGAAGAAATGATTTCTATCCCCCAAACCGGGCATTTAATGGGCCACATAAGGCGAATACGAGCGAGCCAAGGCCTGGACAATGCGGGCCGAATCGGCGGCAATGCTGCGTAAAATCCCTGAATTGGGTACGGCAAAGCCCAGAAAATAGAGGCCGGGATATTCCTCAAACCAAAGGGCGCGGGGATGCCCGAAATCATTCAGCAGGCCCGGCAATCCGGGCAAGAAGTCCTGCACTTGCGAGCGGTAGCCTGTAGCCAGTATGACCGCTTCAAAGGGTAATTGCTGTCCGTCCTGAAACGCTATTTCCTTTTCCAGAAACTGGCGAATGCCGGGAAGCACCTGGATATGCCCGGCTTTGATTTGGGCGATGGTGCCAATGTCGATGACCGGAATCTTGCCAAAGTGCCGCACCTGCACCGAAGCCGGATAAGGCGGAGCGGGCAATCCATAAGGGCTCAAATCGCCGACCGCAAGCTGACGCAATTGTTTGGCAATGGTATCTGACAAAAAAGTAGGGAGGCGATTGAGTTGAATGGCGGTGATTTGGGTGGGCCGCCCCCGGAAATCGCGGGGCACAATATTGACCGGACTGCGCACCGAGAGACATACTTTGGCTCCGTGTTCATACAATCCAGGGCAATTTCCGCCCCAGAATTGCCCATTCCTACCACCAGCACGGGCTTTCCAGCCCATTGGGCTCCATTGCGATAAGCTTGGCTATGCCGGATTTCGCCCCCAAACTGACTTTGTCCGGGCCAGGTGGGGCAATTGGGCAGGCGGTTATAGCCTGTGGCCAGGATGATATTTTGCCCCCGGTAGCTTGTGCCCGTGGCAGTACTGACGTGCCAGTGCCCGTTTTCGGGGCTAATTTTTTGCACTTCCTGCCCAAAGATGGGCGCAAGGCCCCATTCCCGGGCGTAGAGCTCCAGGTATTGGATAAACTGGCGGCGCGAAACATAGCGGGGAAAATTTTCGGGGAAGGGCAGGTGCGGCAAGGCCGAATGTTCTTTGACGGTGTGCAGGTGCAGGCGCTCATAATGCTGATGCCAGGCCGCACCTACGTAGTGGCTTTTTCCAACAGGATAAAAGGCAGCCCGGTCTTGCGCAAGCGTCCGGCCATTCCCAAACCGGCGGGGCCTGCCCCGATGATAATGTTTTGATGCAATTCCATGCCCCAATAATCATAAAAAAACCGGACAAATCCCACGTCCGACTAGGGATAAGTACCATTTTCCCGGGCTAGGCTCATTAGCTTTCTTCTTCCACAAGCACCTGCATGTGTTTTATGACCTGGTCCAATGCCTTGACGGTATTAAAGAGATGCAACATAAGTGTATCCTGGGGGTATCCTACACGGTTTTCCTCAAGTTGCATCACTTCAAAAAGCCCCAGGATACTGGCTACGGGAGCCCGCAGTTTATGGGCATTCCAAAAAGCATAATCGGCCAGTTGTTGGTTGCGCTCACTTAGTTTTTGGGTGCGTTCTTCCACCATCGCCTCCAGGTGATTGTTGAGGGCCAGTATTTCTTCCTTTTGCAGGGTAAGGGTTTCGTTTTGTGTAAAAATACGCGCATTTTTCTTACGCAGCTTTTTGTTCAGCTTGCGAATGCGTCGCTCATAGCGGCGGTTGAGCTCCAGCAGAAAGGCAAAAGACATGGAAATATTGATAAGAAAAGTAATGGAGTTTTGGGTCATCACCCCGTAGTTTTTCAAATAAAGCCCAAAGTGTGCCATGTCAATCCCTAAAAGGGTATGCAGGGGGTCATATAAAACCACGTAAGCAATATTGAGCAGATAAGCTCCCCAAAAAGCGGCCCGCTCGCGGTTGAAATCCAGAAATAAAAAAGGAAAAAACACAAACATAATGAGCGGAATGCGCGGGGAGAGGTAATGAATCAAATCGGGAGGATGCACGAAAAATTTAATGAGCAAACCATAAAAAAACACCAGGGCCGCATACATAAAAGAACTCAGCAGCCGGCTGACAAATGTATAGCCCTGTCGGTTGAGCCAGAGGCAGCCAAGTGGCAATAAAATAATCAGGGCCGAAGTGAGCGAACGCAAGGCCAGCCCAAAATAAAAAGCATCATAAAGCAGGTAGGCAGTATTGAAATGCACAATGACCCAGCTCATCAAGTTGCACAAAATAACGTGTTTCTGAATGGCCGGGTGCAAACGCGAACTCACCCCCCAGCGGGCGGGATAGTTGAGGTAGGCAATGAAACGAGAATTCATACTAAGGTCTAGATTTTGATGAATACAAATTAGCCCTTAGGGTTTAGGATTCAAAGCGAGAATTTTGGAAAGGCATTATTTTATTGTTAAGAAGTCCTCAGATTTGCCATATCCCTTGAACTTTACTTAAAAACCAATAGCCGGGCTTCGCTCATTTCTTCCATGGCATAGCGCAGGCCCTCGCGCCCCAGTCCCGAATCTTTGACCCCGCCATAGGGCATCACATCCATTCGGAAGCCTGGCGGGCGATTGATGATAAGGCCGCCTACTTCCAGGGTTTCAAAAGCTTCTTGCATCCGGTGCAGGTCCCGGGTATAGACCCCGGCCTGCAAGCCATAGCGGGATTGGTTGGCCATTTGCAGGGCCTGACGAAAATCTTCGGCTTTTTGAAGCACGCCCAGGGGGGCAAACACCTCTTCGGCCACTACTTTGCTGTTCGGAGGGGCCTGCTCCAACAGGGTAGGGGCGTATAGATGATGGGTTTCGTCGGCTACCTGCCCACCGCATAAGGCCACGGCACCACCGGCCCGGGCCTCATCTACCCAGGTTTGCACCCGCCGGAGATTTGCGGCATCAATCAAAGGGCCATTGACACAGGCAGGCTCATAAGGATTGCCCGTTACGATTTTGGCAATTTCTTCCAAAAACTTGCTTTTAAAAGCCTCATAAATGGCCTTCACCACGATGAGCCGCTGGGTAGAAATACAAATTTGCCCGGCATAGAGGTATATGCTTTGGGCCAGGGTCGGGAGAGCAGCTTCCCAATCGGCGGTTTCGTCTATTACAACGGCGGCATTTCCCCCCAGTTCAAGGGCAATTTTTTTCTTTCCCGCCTGGTTTTTGAGCTGCCAGCCCACCGATGCGCTTCCCGTGAATGAGAGCATCCGGGGACGAGGGTCATGTACCATCATTTGCGCCGTAGCTACATCGCACACCACCACCTGGCCCACACCCACCGGGTAGCCCGCTTCCTCTATGAGGGCCATCAAAGCCAGGGCTGTCAGGGGGGCTTGTGGCGGGGGCTTCAGAATAAAGGAATTGCCTACGGCCAGGGCCGGCGCAATCTTGTGCAGGGCCAGGTTGAGCGGGAAATTGAAGGGAGTGATACAAGCCACCGGGCCAATCGGAAAACGACGGGTAAAGGCGGTATGGCCTTCTCCGGCTCCAAAATCCATCCCCACAACCTCACCTGCTCCAGCATAAGTTTGTCTGATGGCGGCCTCGAGGGTAGCCAGTCCTCGGGCGACCTCAGTGTGGGCATAGGTGCGGGGCTTGCCTGCCTCTGCGATGATAAGCTCGACAAAATCGTCTTGGTGATGGGCCAGTTGCTGATGCAGTTTCTCCAAATGGGCGGCTCTCTTGCCCGCCGACCAGGTGCGGATATGCCCAAAGCCGGTTATCGAGGCTGCCAGGGCCTGTTCCATTTGGGCCGGGCTGGCCAGGCGGATTTCGGCCAAAGGCGTTTGGTGATATTTATCCAGTACGCAAAGCACTTCCTGGCTTTGGCCTTCCTGCCATTGGCCCGCAATGTGGGACTGGGTTTTGAGGATATTCATAAAAATCAAGGTTTTCGAATCCTGGTACTTGCTTGAAACCCGCCAAATTTTCTCCAACAAAGAAGCCCGCCTGCGGATATTTTTCCGACAAGATACTTCCAGTGAGTGGCATCGCTCCTAAGGGCGGCTTGTTCGTCCGCGGGCGCTTCGGAGCTGTTCTTGGGCAATGGCTTCCGGGCTACGCTGAAATCTCAACAAACCATAGCCTTCCAGGAGTTCTACCAAAGTAAGAGGGTTTTGGCGCAAAAAGGTCTCGGGGCTAAACACTATGCCCCCAAAAAAGCCGCCTCTTGCCTGAATGGTTTGGGTGATGTCTTGTGCCAGTTCCCGTAATAAAATGGGCGGGATACGATATTCCCGCAGTGGTTTATTGATATTGGTCAGAAAGCGGTCGGGTGTATCTGAGCCAAGTTCATAATTGAGATAGAGGCCAATGGCCTGAAGGTGTTGCCGGGCGCGCATGGGCATTCTGCTCAAATCCCAGTTGATAGGATCCACTTTGGCGCGGGCAATCAAAACGGGCAGGACCACTATTTGTCCGAGGGTTTCCTGGGTAAATTCTCTCACCGATTGCAAAGCCCCCGTAACGGAGGCAATCCCCCGGGCCACGCTCTGTACCCCGCTTCTCATGCGTTCTACCAGGGACTGAACTATTTCTGAGGAGGACAAAGCATAAGAAACAGAAAAATCGAAGCCGGCTTCCTCTCCCAGACTGATGCAAGTAGCCACAAAGCCTTCGTTTCCGGAGAACAGGCCCGGGCTTATGCTGAAGCCCAAGCCTGCCAGGGCACTCAGCGAAGCATTGAGGGCCGGACCAGCATAAGCACCTTGAATACTGCCATAATTGCCCCTGGGCTAATTCGGAGGCCAATCACAAGACCTACACTCCAGCCCGCTTTCACGCCTACCCCCAGTTCGCCAAAAGGGACTATATCGCCAGTGAGCTGCATATTGGCTAGGTCCAGCATAATCATTTCGTCTATGCCTATGCCCGCCCCCACGCCTACATCGGCCGAGGCCGATTCTCTAAATCCAACGGCGGCACCACTTATTTCAAAGCCTAAAGCATTCAATACCCTCACTACAGGGTTGAGGCTTCCCATTCCTAAAATCATATTGGCCAGCCTCACCCGGTCGCGTTGGGTAGCCGTGCTTTGCCTTTGTATAAGTCCTGCGTTTTTCTTTGCCTGGAGGGGAGTATTTGCTTTTTGGGCATTTCCTAAGAAAGGATTGGAAGGTTTTGATTCTCCCAGGAAAGGGTTTTTGTGTGCTGGGCCGGATGTAGGAAGGGGTTCGCTTCATAGACGGGGAAAGAATCCGACTGCATTGATTTTTCTTGCTTTTTCTCTTGCAGTTCTGCTCCGGATTTGGATGCTTTTTCCATACCCAAATAGGCTTATAGGTTTTTTGATCAAATCAAAACTGAATTTGCGTTAAGTTAAACTAAATCTCCCGCAATTGCAAAAAAAGACTGATTCGGGCGAACCAGTCTTTTTCTCGAGAAGAGGGGCGGCTTACACCGCTTCGGGGGCCATGGTCCAGCTTTCGGGGGAGCGCCAAAGGCTGGAAAGCAAAAGCTCCCGCATGTAGAAATACTCTTTGGGTATTCTGTCATACATTTTCTCAAAAAGCTCTTCGTGGGCCAGGAGTTCTTGTTTCCAAAGTTCGCGGTTCACGTTCATCACTTTCTGAAAATCTTCTTTGCTAAATTCCGAGCCCGCCCAGTCCATATTTTCGTAGCGAGGCATCCAGCCGATGGGGCTCTCGATGGCCGACACCCGACCACGAATTCTTTGCACAATCCACTTCAGCACCCGCATATTTTCGCCAAAGCCGGGCCAGGAAAAATTGCCGTTTTCATCTTTTCTAAACCAGTTGACGCTGAAGATACGTGGTGGATTGAGCAGATTACGACCAAACTGTAGCCAGTGGTTAAAATAATCGGCCATGTGATAGCCACAGAAAGGCAGCATGGCGAAGGGGTCGCGGCGCACCTTGCCCTGCTCGCCAAAGGCGGCGGCAGTGGTTTCTGAACCCATCGTGGAGGCCAGATAAACCCCGAAGTTCCAGTTAGAGGCTTGATAAACCAAAGGAATGGTGGTGCTGCGGCGGCCTCCAAAGACAAAGCCAGTGATGCGGACTCCTTTGGGGTTTTCCCAGTCGGGGTCAATGCTCGGGCATTGCGAAGCCGGCGCGGTAAAGCGGGCATTGGGGTGGGCTACGGGGGTTCCTTTGGAGGGGTCCCATACCTGTCCGCGCCAGTCAATTATGCCTTCGGGCACTTCTTTGCTCAGGCCTTCCCACCACACATCGCCGTCAGGAGTTATGCCAACATTGGTAAAGATGGAGTTTTTGGCTATGGTGCCATGGCGTTGGGATTGGTCTTTTCGTTAGTGCCCGGGGCTACGCCAAAATAGCCATATTCAGGATTGATGGCATAGAGCTTTCCGTCGGTATCGGGTTTTATCCAGGCGATGTCATCGCCTACGGTCGTGATTTTCCAGTCACTCAGTTCAGCAGGAGGAATGAGCATGGCAAAATTGGTTTTGCCACAAGCACTCGGAAAAGCAGCCGCAACATAAGTTTTTCGCCTTGGGGGTCTTCTATGCCATAATGAGCATGTGCTCGGCCAGCCAGCCTTCT
>JAAUUB010000160.1 GCA_012031215.1 Microscillaceae bacterium
GCGCCGACGAACAAGCAATGCTCAAAGCCCAAGCCGAGCAAAAAGTTGAAGAAGAAAGGAAGAGGGCCGAAGTCGCCGAGGAAGAACTCCGCAAGCTCAAAGCCCAAATGGCAGCTTTGGGTTCAAATAACGAAAATTCTTAAATCAAGAAATTCGACAGTTGCTTAAATCCGACACGCCAAGAAGAAGAAACAAACCTTCTTCTACCGTAGCAACATCAGTTTTCCCTGCTTTTTCTCAATCTGACCGGGTTCAAGGAGGTTTTCATAAGAGACTTGCCAAAAATAAACACCAGCGGGCGCCGCATTTCCACGGTAGTTCCCATCCCACCAGTCCTGGGCCCGGCGACTTTCAAACACCAATTCCCCCCAACGGTTGAAGACCTGAAAACGTAAGCGGGCCAGGTCCTTTCCAAAAAACTGTAGCTTGTCGTTTAGCCCGTCCCCGTTAGGGCTAAAAGCTTCCGGCACCTGAAACTGGGGCGCACAAGAGAGGGTAACAAAAAAGGTATTGTAATACACCGGACAACTGCTGCCATCGCGCACCAGCACGGCATAAGTGCCCTCCTGTGATTTATCCTGAATACGAATCAAGGCCCCCGGTTCGGGAATTGCCTGGCTGTTGAGGGTCCAGTCATACGTCCAGTCAGGATTGACACCCAGGCCTACATCCGGCACCGCTCGTAGCAGATAACCTGTAAATTCCTCCGGGCAAATATCGAGGGTGTATTGTTCCGAAGAAAAATTGTCGTTAGGCGTAATGAGAACAGACTGGCTCACCTCACTCTCACAATTTTGAATAGTGTATAAATACGAAATATTAAGTACTTGTCCTACGGCATAACTGGCCGGATTGAGTACGGAGGTTTCTACTCCATTAATGGTAAAAATCCCTCCGGCGGGCTGCCCTACCAATGGCACCACAAGACCTTGTTGGCAATAACTGGCTTCCAAGCCGACAATGGTAGTCTCAGGAACAGGTGTAATAAAGAAGCTACCCGCTACCGATGTAAAGCATTGCGAAACAGGGTCCACAATGTTGTTTCTTATAAAATTAAATACGCCGGAAACAACTTCACTGGGAACAAAATGCGCCTCAGGCAGGGGAAGTATTTCTATGCTTCCGTCCGCATAACGAACTTCCAAGGCTGGTGTTACCAATTGGTTGTCATTGGCACAATAAGAGGGCTCGGCATTGATAAGGCGTGTTTCTATCGCCGCATAAATAATAAAATCAAAACTGGCCTGATTCTGACAAGAGCCATCTACTGGGTCAGAATACGTATAAAAAAGGCGATAATTACCCGGTGGCAAGGCAAAAGGGTCAACTACCGAAATGGGTGTAGGCTCATTGTTAAGCGTAAAAATTCCCCCGCTGGGTGTAGCACTTAATTGTACGGGAGAATCGCCCTCGCAATAGCGTTCTTCTATATTTTGAAAAGTGATTTCCGGGGCATTTACCACCGACACATTTTTAGCCACCGTATTGGTACAATTGGTAGTGGGGTCGGTGTAAGTATAGCTTATCTCATATTGTCCCAATCCGAGCTGGGAAGGGTCAAACTGGGTAGCCGGCTGGTTGTTGAGCGTAAATGTTCCACCCGCTGGCTGGGCTTCCAGGGCAAAAGCTGCCCCAGAAACGCAATATTGGTCGCGCAGGTTAGAAAACGTGGGGTTGGGTAAGGCATTGATTTGGACGGTTTGGCTAATGGTATTTGTACACCCCGTAGCCGGATGCGTGTAGGAGTATCGCACCTCGTGTGCCCCCGGGCTGAGCGCGCCCGGGTTCAACGTCGTGCTTGGCACATTGTCTATCTCGAACGTGCCTCCCGCCGGAAGGGCTAGCAACGGAAAAGAGGCTTCACTTTGGCAATAGGCCAGGTTCAATTGCGAAAAACTCAATACTGGCAGAGGTAAAATCTCAAATTCCTCAGAAGCAATGCCCAGGCAAGCCGAATTATTGGGGTCGGTATAGCGATAGCGCAAGGTATAATCTCCGGGCGAAAAAAGGCTGGGTTCCAACACGGTGCTTAGACTGGTGATGGTTCCGCTAGCATCTTCTACCTCAAACTGTCCGCCTGAGGGACTGGCCGAAAGGCTCAGGGGTGCGGCATTGGCACAAAACTCGGCAGGAAATGCCCCCAGTGTGGGGGTGGGAGGAACCTGCGTGACAGAAATAGAGAGTTGACGGGTGGTCGCAAAACCATTATTGGCATCATTCGAGACGATGGTAGCAGTAAGGGTTACGGTATAAGTGCCCGGCGTTTGATACACATACACCGGATTTTCCACAAAGTTTTCGGCCGTGGGGGCTTGTCCATCTCCAAAATCCCAGACATAATTGAGGCTCCCGCTGCAAGTGGAAGATTCATTACTAAATTGCGCCACATTGCAGTTGGTGGTCGCCACAAAATTGACGGAGCTGGCTGCCAGCCTCGCGGAACCTCCCCATACAAGGCTAAAGCCCTGATTAGAATTGGAAAATTATCAACCAACAGATAGTACGTTTGGCCGGGTTGCACATCCAGGTGGCGCACAAATCCGTTTCCAGTAGCGTTCTCCGACAAATCCGGCGCATTGAGCTGTAATCCAGTGTTACTACTCCCGGCCGCCCAACTGCAACGAATAGGATTGCCTAAGGCTCCACAACCCACATTTGGCCCATAGACCGCAAAATCATAATCATCGGCATTATTGGGGTCAATAACAAATGTAAGCGTTCCCCCAACCTGTACTTCAAAAAAATACCAAGCGGACTGATTTTCGCCAGAGGCCAGGCAGCCAGCACTATTGTTGGAATTATCAAAGTCATTTCTTCCTGAGCCGCTGCTATTGTCTGTAAAGGCCTGATTGCCACACACAAGTTTGGCGTTGCCGCAGTCCTGGTTTTGGGCAGTCACATTATTTATTGTTGCCCACACACCCATTAAAAAAAATCCTAGTATCCGGTAGCCGCAAATCAAGTGTTTCATTTCTAAAAAAGGGACAAAAGATGAACAACAAATCTATCTGTTTCAGCAAAAATATAGCATATAAGCCCAAAAACACAAAAAATTTGGCAAGAGAAATAGATTACTCGATAAAAATTTGCTTTCAGGCCTTCAAGAGCTCCAGTACAGTGATTTCGGGCGGCATCCCGATTCGTCCGGGAAAAATATCGGCATAGCCAAAACCCCGATTGACATACAGTTGTTGGGCTTTCTCCTGGTATAGTCCGGCCCATTGCTTGTAGATATATTGCACTGGACTCCACTGCCAGGTGCCTATTTCTATACCACATTGAAAGCCGTGGGTATGTCCGGCCAGCATCAGGTCTATTTCCGGGGCCAAAGGCTGTACTTTTGCTTCCCAGTGGCTGGGGTCATGTGAAAGTAAAATGCGCACTGGGGCTTCGGCTGTTCCCTGTTTGGCTTTCTCAACATCGCCAAAGCGGGGATGTGGTTTTCGTATGCCCCAGTTTTCTACCCCTATCAAAGCAATTTTTTCCTGGTTTTCTTCCAAAAAAGTGTGGGCATTGCGCAACAGTTGCCAGCCCAGGGCCTGATGAAGGGCATACATCTGCCGAAGGTTTTGACGGGCGGCTTCGGCATTGGGCCATTGGCGGTAGCCGCCATAATCGTGGTTGCCCAAAACCGAAAAAACCCCTAAGGGTGCTTTGAGGTGCTGTAAAATGGCAAAATAGGGCTTCGCCTCGGCCGTTTCGTAGTTGACCAAATCGCCGGTAAAACAAATCACATCAGGTTTTTCGCCTCGAAGCACCTCTATGCCCTGGCGCACCGGGCGCGAATCGTAGAAACTACCCAGGTGCAAATCGCTAATCTGCCCAATGCGTAAACCCTGAAAAGCGGCCGGAAGGCCCGGCAGATAAATTTTTAAGGCGGCGCACCTGGTATTCACGCCCGCCCCAGACAATGCCGTAGCTCATCAGCGCAAGGGGCAGGCTACCGCCCAGGAGGGCCGCCCGGGCCAGAAAATCACTTCGGCGAATGGCCTTGGACTGGGGAAGAGAGGTTTGGGGTTTGGCGCAATGCCCGAAAGATTTTTTGGGTCCAGTACCCGCTTTCACGCATCAGCATCAGGGCTACCAAGACCATTTTTGCCCCATATACCAAAAAAGGTAACGAATAGAATAGCGGCGAATCTCTGTACCCGCAAACCAATGGGCATACACCACCAAGCCCCACAAATGCAAAAGCCAAAGGGCCGTCGAGTATCCAATATCCCCACTTAAAAAGGAAATTTGACCGCCGAGGAGGGCGAAAAAGCACTATCCGCAAAGCCTGATAAAAAAAGTAATCACTTATCAGCACTGCCAGGCTGACTGTCAAAGTAGGGTATAAAGATGCCGTGTCCAATTTAAGAGAAGTTTGATGGCAAAAATACGCTATTATCAACCACAAGCTTGCAACTTGCCCTGGATAATATCCCGGGAGCTTCCGCTGAATTGCCTTTTTTTAATATAGTTTTGGGCTTATTTTGAAGACAAAAGATGTCAAAGACTGCTTGGCTACTATTTTTGTTCATTGGAGGTATATTGTTATATGGCCTTCACATTGGCCAACTGGATGTTTATTCACTTGACGAAGCCCGCAATGCTGGGTGTGCCCGCGAAATGTGGAAAAGAGGAGATTACATTGTGCCTACTTTCAATCATCAACTCCGCGAGCAAAAACCACCCCTTCACTATTACTTTATGGCTTTGGGCTATACCCTTTTTGGCTTTGGAGCCTGGGCAGCAAGAGTTTTTTCGGTGCTGGCGGGTGTGGCTACCTTGATAAGCACCTATCTGTTTGCGGCCCGTTATCTGGGCGAAGCGGTGGCAAGGTGGGCCTCGGTAGTTTTACTGGTTTCTACCCATTTTTCCATCCAGATACACATGGCAGTGCCAGACCCTTATCTTATCTTTTTTAATACCGTAGGCACTTGGGGTCTTTTTGTGGGCTTTGTCGAGAAAAAGTCTGCTTATTTATGGGCGGCCTACATTGCCATCGGGCTGGGTAGCCTGTGCAAAGGGCCGATTGGGGTGGTGATGCCCGGTTTGGGGGTTTTTCTGTATCTGATTGCTTCCAGTCGTTTCACCTGGTCAAACATTCTCCGTTTCCAGCCTTTCCTTGGCCTGGGGCTTATTCTTTTGATAGCCCTGCCCTGGTATTTTGCCGTTCACTATGCCACTCAAGGAGCTTGGACCCGGGCCTTTTTCTTTACCCAAAATCTGGAGCGCTTCGGAACGGCTATGGAAGGGCATGGGGGTATTTTTTTACTGACTTGGGCCTATGTATTTCTGGGCTTGCTACCCTTTGGGGTATATCTATGGCCGGCCTTGGTGAAGGCCTGGCGCGACCGCCTCGCCCACCAGGAGGCAATCGGTTTCTGTCTTTGGGCCGGGGCCGCTATTTTATGCATTTTTTCAGTCTCCAGCACTAAACTTCCCAACTACACCGTGCCGCTTTATCCTTTTTGGGCGGTTTTATTGGGCTATTACCTTGTAAATTTTGAGTTTAAACCGAGCAATGCGCTGATGCGATGGCTGGCGGTGGGCTTTTATGCATTTTTGAGCCTGGCCTTGCCGCTGGGCTTGTATCTGGCCCTGGCTTTTGATAAAACCCTTTCTCCTCAGGCCTATCTGGCCCTTAGCTTTTTGTTTTTGCCTCTGGGAGGGGGATTGGCCCTTTGGTATATGTATCAGCAAAATTTCCGGGCCGTTTGCATTGTGCAGGCCGTCAGTTTTGCGATGCTCACCCTGGTTTTTTTTGGTTTTGCGTTTCCGCCGGTTGACAAAGAAAATCCGGTGTTTGTAGCTCGCCAAAAGATAGATTTGAAAAAACCCCTCTTTGCTTATCAGGCTTTTAATCCTGCATTTGTCTTTTATGCCCAAAAAGAAATCCCGGTATTGGGAAATATCTCCGAACTGAGGCAGGCCCTGAACAAGCACCCAGAGGCTTATATTATTTCTCGTGAAGACCGTCTTGACAGTCTTTCGCAGGTCAAAGAACTAAAATTAAGACTTAAGCGCAAGGATCTTTTTGAAATCCCTACGACTATTATTTTGCAAAAACCCCGGTGGAGCAATCCCCAGGCCCCGGGAATTGATAAAAAAATAGGTCTTTTAAGTGTTTTGCCTCTATCCTGGCAAAAGTTTATATGTGAATGGGATGGTATTCCTACCCTATTTTGCAAAAAATAATTAGTACACGGCCGCATTTTTTACAATTCATTCAAAATCCTTTTTGCAATGATAAATTTTTATTTACTTTTGTCAGAGTATGAATTTACAAGAGAATGTTCGTGAAGGCTGGCGCTCCGTCAAAGCCAATTGGTTACGCTCAGTGCTCACCGCCCTGATAGTAGCTATTGGCATTTCGGCTTTGGTAGGTATTCTGACGGCCATTGACAATATTCAAGGCTCCGTAAATGACAGTTTTGCCGAATTAGGGGCCAATGCCTTTGATATTGAAGCCCCTTCGGCCCGAGGGCGGCGTTTTGGAGGACCCGGTCGGAATTTTAAATCTTATCCGCCTCTACGATACCGGGAGGCCCAGTCTTTTAAGCAAAACTACCGCCAGGCGGCTCAGGTGAGCGTTTCGGTGGTGGTGAGTGGCTCAATAGAGGCCAAGTACGGCGCAAAAAAGACCAATCCAAATATAGAGCTCATCGGTGTTAATGAGTTTTATTTGCCTGTAATGGGGCTGGATTTGCAGCAAGGCCGTAATTTTTCTACTCCCGAACTAAACCTGGGCACGCCAGTGGCCCTGATTGGCAACGAGATTGCCGAAAAACTTTTTGGCAACGAATCTCCTTTGGACAAGGGTGTAATTGTAAGGAGTAAAAAATACCGGGTAATCGGGGTGCTGGCCGAAAAAGGCCAATCGCAAGGCAACCTCGGCGACCGCTCTGTGTTTGTACCTCTGGAAAATGCCCGCTTGATGGTGGACGATGAAAATGCCAGCTATGCCCTTAAAGTCAGCCTACTTAATAACCCTAACTTTGAACTGGCCATCGGCGAAGCAACCAGCCTGATGCGGCGTATCCGGCGCGATGCCTTGGGTATGGATAATTCATTTGTCATCAACCGAAGCGAAACCCTGGCTGACCGGCTGGGAAGTATCACGGGTTATTTACGCATTGGCGGCGGGGTGGTAGGCTTTATTACACTTTTGGGTGCTTCTATCGGCCTTATGAACATTATG
Organism: Microscillaceae bacterium; assembly: GCA_012031215.1. Lineage (GTDB taxonomy): Bacteria > Bacteroidota > Bacteroidia > Cytophagales > Microscillaceae > JAAUUB01. Next base: position 7,187 of record JAAUUB010000160.1, read on the forward strand.
CTGGTTTCGGTTACGGAAAGAACCCGCGAAATTGGGGTTCGCAAGGCCCTGGGAGCCACGCCCTTTCGGATTCGGCAGCAGTTTTTAGTAGAAGCGGTCGTGATTTGCTTATTGGGAGGAGTATTGGGGATTCTGATGGGCATTATGATTGGCAATGTAGTGGCTTCTTTTTTGGGGGCAGAGGAGTTTATTATTCCCTGGGCCTGGGTATTGACTGGCCTGGTGCTGTGCATTGGGGTTGGTATTACTTCGGGCTACTATCCGGCTTATAAGGCTTCAAAGCTGGACCCTATTGAATCTTTGCGTTTTGAATAGTTATTTTTTAATTTCACGATATATTTGCTCTAACTTATCCATTCGGTCCATTTTTTATTTACAACTTATCTTTTTTTAATATGGCGAAAACCGAAACCAAAAGCCCGAACTCCATTGACCCGCGCATATTTTATATTGTGGTCAGTGTTTTTGTGGTCCTTTTTCTGGCTTCTCTGCTTTTTATGTGGAAGCTTTCTAATGATAAACAAGAGTGGCGCAAGTTAGCCGACCAGCAAAACCGGCGCATAGACCGAATGTCGGAAGATTCTATTCGTTTTGTGAAAGAACTCACTGATTTGAATGACCGCGCCACCGCCCTCAATAAAGAAGTGGAAGACCTTCTACTAGAAAAAGAACGCCTGACCTCTCAACGCGATTCGGTAGCCCGCCTTTTAGCCTATTCCCGCACCAATGAGCGCAATGCCCAGGCCAAAGTTGTCCAATTGCAAAAGCAATTAAAAGACCTGCAGGCCAAGCTCGATGATGTGCAACGCAAATATGACGATTTACTGGCCAGCAGTGGGGTTTCGGGCGCGCAATACGAAGACCGCATCAAGCTCCTGACCCAGGAACGCAACAACCTGGCGGCCGAAAACCAACGCCTGCAAATGGAACTACAGAAGGCAACTGGTAATGCCGATAACCGTACCGCTATTTTTGCCACTTCGGTCAAAGCTATTCCTGGCGAACTAAAACGAGATAAATTTTCGGCTTCTACCCGGTCTCAAAACACGGACCGAGTGGAAGTAAGCTTCCGCTTGAGCCGTCCCCCCAAACCTACCGAAAACCTGATTTTTAAGGTCTATGACCCTACCAATGGCGAAGTGGCCATCAAGCCCCGCTACCGCAACGAACTGAGTGCCCCGGCTGACCCTACCAACCAAAAAGTAGTTCTTGAGTTTGAAGCCGGAAATCTTTCCCGCTCCATGAAGGGCCTTTATTCGGTGCGGCTCTATCTGACGGATGTCAACAAAGGACTTGAGGAGCAGGAAATTGGTCTCTCTACCTTTGAACTTAAGTAGGCTTTTTAACTTTTTGAAGAATTTTAACGTTTTTGATATAAATTTTTATTACCCTAAAAAAGGAGGCATTTATCAGTAAAAATCAACCTAAAAAAAATTTCCGCGGGCGAGTACAAGAACCTTATCGCGTGAACGAAAGAATATTGGCCCGCGAGGTACGCGTTGTTGGCGAAAACGTAGAGCAGGGTGTCTATCCCATTGAGCAGGCGCGCAAAATTGCCGAAGAGGCAGGCCTGGACCTGGTAGAAATTTCTCCCAATGCTAGCCCGCCGGTTTGCAAGGTTACGGATTACTCCAAGTTTAAGTACGAGCAGAAAAAAAAGCAAAAAGAACTCAAGGCCAAGGCCCAAAAGGTAGTGGTCAAAGAAATTCGTTTTGGCCCCAACACCGATGACCACGACTTTAATTTTAAGCTCAACCACGCCAAGACCTTCCTCCAGGAAGGGGCCAAGCTCAAAGCCTATGTGCATTTTGTGGGACGAACCATTGTTTTCAAAGAAAGAGGTGAACTTTTGCTGCTCCGCTTTGCCAAAGAACTGGATGATTTCGGAAAAGTGGAACAAATGCCCAAGCTGGAAGGCAAAAGGATGATTCTGATGATGTCGCCCAAAGCGGTACCTAAAAAAATAAAGCCCAAAACCGAAACCCCCTCCGAAACCAAAAAGAAAGACTCGGAGAAGGAAAAGACCACTGAAACCGTGGAAGAAGAATCATAAGCACTTTCTTTTTTCTAAGGTTATTCCCTCTCAAACGGAATTGCAAGAGAAGCCACTTTTTGCAAAAGTGGCACATCTTTTTGCCAGGCTTGGCAGGTCCTAAGATGCATTTTGTTTATTACAGGCTTTCTTTTGGCTTCGGCTTATGAGCGAGTCTGGTTCTTGTCCCCGCAAAGCCTCCAAATCAAGCGTGTCTAAACGCTCTATCCAGGAACCCTCAATGCGAAAAGTAGGAGCCACACGCTCATTTTCCAAAAACTGGGCAAACTCACGCAATAACTGTGCTTCGTTGGACTTACGATTGGTTTCCTCGAGCAAAGGCGGACTGTAGTAAGGCATAGAGGGGTAAAAATAGGCCCCGATACTCGAGCTGCCCCAGTAGAGAAGGGCCGCCAGGAGAAGGGCCAATCCTAATAAATAGCTTTCTTTTAACATGGAAATATGGTAATGGTAATTCTTGTCTATAAAGTTCGATAATTTTTTTTAGAAAACTATAAATTTATAAATTACCTGCTGTCAATCTCGGGATTTTTTACAAAATTTAAGATTTATGTCTTCCTCAACCCTTTACATCCAGGATTATATGCCTCAGAATACTTGTTTTGGCTGCGGGGTTCTAAACCCCGAAGGGCTTCATATCAAGAGCTACTGGGAAAACGATGCCTGTGTTTGTGATATATCGCGTTTGGACGCTAAGTACCAGGGATTCAAAGGCTTGCTCAATGGCGGCATTCTGGCGACCCTGATTGACTGCCACGCAATGGGCACTGCTTTATCGCACGCCTATCACCTTGAAAATCGCCCTTATGGCTCTCTGCCTTTATACATGTATGCCACGGGCAGCCTGCAAATTCGCTATCTAAAACCGACCCCCATTGATGCCCCCTTGCGCTTGCTCAACCGGGTCCAACTGGTCAAAGACCGCAAAACAGTGGTGATTTCCCAAATCTGGGCCGGAGCTATTCAGACTGCCGAAGCGGAGGTCATCGCCATTCGGGTTTTTGACAGTCGGCACAATCACGGCCAAAATCCTTTTGCTTCATAACTCAAAGATATGCTTCCCACGGTTGAACTGATTTTTAAATATTTTCCTGACCTAGATGAAACCCAAAAAGCACGATTTATGCAAATAGGTGAACTGTATCAGGACTGGAACCAACGTGTCAATGTGGTTTCGCGCAAGGACGTGGAATTGCTCTATGAAAGGCATGTCCTGCATTCACTCAGCATTGCCCGCCTCCTTGCTTTTCGGCCTTCGGCCCGGGTGATGGATGTAGGCACAGGGGGCGGTTTTCCTGGTCTTCCTCTGGCAATTTTGTTTCCGAAGACCGATTTTTTATTGGTTGATTCTATTGCAAAAAAAATAAAGGTGGTACAGGATGTGGCACAAGGCCTGGGCCTGCACAATGTCCGCACCCTTCAGGCCCGGATGGAAGACATCGATGAAACTTTTGACTTCATCGTGAATCGGGCGGTTGCCCCTCTCAAAACGCTCCTCTACTGGACCAGGGATAAATTCCGAAAAGAAAGTTTTCATTCGCTGCCAAACGGCCTGATTAGCCTCAAAGGAGGCAATTTGCAGGAAGAAATTGAGGAAGCTGACCGAAGTGATGCCCAAGTTTTTGCTATCAAAGATTTTTTTGAAGAAGCCTTTTTTGAAACCAAACAAATTGTCTATGTCTCACAGGCATAATATCGGCGAGAAGATGAAGAGACAATATTCTCGGCTTCGTCCTTATCTATTACCCTAATCGACTCAAAAATGGCTCATTTGCCCTCCATCCCGCCGCTATTTCCCGTGTTGCTGGTCAATTTTATCGGAATGCTGGGCTATAGCATTCTGATGCCCTTTCTGGTGTTTTTGGTGCGCAAGTTTGGAGGGAATGAATTTGCTTATGGATTGCTAGGAGCGACATACCCGGCTTTTCAGATGATTGGGGCACCTATTTTGGGGCGCTGGTCGGATATTTATGGCCGCAGAATCATTTTGTTGATTAGCCAAATTGGCACCCTGCTGGCCTGGATACTTTTTATTGGGGCTTTGTATCTACCCCGCTTTACCCTGTTTGAGTTGCCCTCTGCCACAGATACCCCCTTTTTACTCACACTGCCTTTGCTTTGTTTGTTTTTGGCCCGCGCCCTGGATGGGCTCACTGGCGGCAATGTTTCGGTGGCCAATGCTTATCTTTCGGACATCTCTAACCACGAAAATCGCCAAAAAACTTTGGGCGCATGGCCATGTCGGGCAGCCTGGGTTTATATCGGTC
>JAAUUB010000161.1 GCA_012031215.1 Microscillaceae bacterium
ATTACTCAACGGTGATTGACAACTACGCCTTCCGCCACTTCACCCTGCCGGGCATCACGGGCTGGGCCCAGGTGAATGGCTACCGGGGCGAAACTCAAACCGTAGAGGCGATGGCACAGCGAGTGGATTTAGACATTGAATATATGCAGAAGTGGAGCCTTTGGCTGGACATCAAAATCATCTTCCGCACAGCTTACAATATCGTGAAAGGTGAGGAAAATGCTTACTGAGCAATGATGTTGCGCTCCAAAAAATGCCGTAAACAAAATTTTTAGAATCTTATATTTGATAGTTTAGCAAGAAAAAACCCGCCTGATATTTGGGCGGGCTTTTTATTTTATACCGGGAGTATGTAATTTAGGCCAAGTATATTTCACATTGTGAAGAAGTTGTTTAGCCTAAAATCTTATGAAATTTCTTCCTTAAATCTATGCTGATGAATTTCAAGTCTGCTTTGCTTACCATTGTTTTAGGGGTTTGGATTTACTATGGTTCCTACCTTTACACTTGCCAATATTGGCAGCTTTGCGGAGACCCGCCCGAGCAGCCCGTGGGCCAGGCGGGCAAACAGAGCACCCCCAGTCCCGAAAATTTCAAGATATTGTATCAAAACCAGGTTTGGGGCGAAGCGGATGACTTTGTCCGTTTTCGGCATTCGGACAGTTTACCCCAGATTTCGGATACACTTCGCCCTTTATTAGATAGCCTTCAAACATACTTGCGACAAAACCCCGACAAAACCCTGCGCATTACGGGCTATTATGAGCGGAAAGAAAGGTCTCCCAATAATTTTCCCAATTTAGGACTGGCGCGCGCCCAGGCCTTTTGGAATTTCTTAAATCAAAAGCAAATTTTAACCCAAACGCCCCAGTTTTTGGCCGAAGCTGATAAAGGCTTAGGCCCGCTACCCAACCAAACCTGGGCGGGCGGGTTAGCCGTGCATATTATTATTGAAACCCCCGCCGATAAAAAGCTGGATGTTGAAAATTTACCCGATGCTGACCAGGCTATTTTAGAAAAAAGCCACACCGTGTATTTTGACCTGGCCAGTATCGCTCCTCAACCCGATGCCGAAGCCCAGCGTTTCGTTCTCTTGGCCAAAGAATATCTGGCTGGACATCCCCAGGCCAGGATTTTAATTACTGGGCATACTGACAATACCGGTACAGAAGACAGAAATATGAAAATAGGCTTGCAAAGAGCCGAAACCCTCAAACAAGAATTGCAACGGGTGGGGATTCCTGCCGCGAAAATAGTAACCCAGTCGGCTGGACAAAGCCAGCCCCTGGCCTCGAATGAAAACGAAGAAGGAAGACAAAAAAACCGAAGGGTCGTGGTAGAAATCACCGATTAAAAATGCTGCGGCTTCCCGGCAGGTCAGTAGGCAAACCGTAGTTCTACTTCGTGGGCCGATAATTTCTGTATTTGAATTTCTTCCTGAAAATATTTCCCCAAGCCTTTAGCCAGGCTGATGTAGAGGTCAATTAAATTGCGTGAGGAAACGTATTCTACCCGAAGAATTGTCTGGGAAGGATCTTGCCAGGTGTAGCCAAAACGGGGTGGCTGGGCATTGTTGAAATGCTTGCCAACCAGGCTGTGGATATTATCCAGGCGCAGAATAAAATCTTTGGCGTTTTTTACACCTACATACCAAAAAGAGTATCGTTTGGGAGCGTATGTACAACACCAAAATTCGCCAAAATCATCAAATAACTCATTCAGAGAGATTTCCAGGGTCTTGGCCGTATCCAGAATCAGTTGTAAAGAGCCTTCTTCTTCCACGTCCTCGGTAGGATAAAAATCTCGATTTTTTGCGAAGCCCGCCTGTAAAAGGCACTTTTGCCAAACCGCCTGGCCATGTTTTTCAAGCACCATCTCTTCCAGGCACTTGTGTATGGTTCCTTTCATACTTTTATCATAAGTTTACTTGCGGATTCAAACTCACTAGTATAACCACCTGCCTTTTAATTAGTTTTTACAAAAAATTCAGCAGTATCTTTAAGACCGTTTTTTTCTTTTCCGAAAGTGTAGCTAAGAGGCAGTACGTATTTATCAGAAAAGCAAATGCAGGGTTTCCGAATCATCCTTGAAAAGCCACTTTTTCGCCTCCTCTCGATGCTGAAAGAACCCTTGTTTCAAATTGGGAATCATTTGCTTACTATCTTCTACCACTTGCTCTAGGCTCATCTGGGTGTAAAATTCCTGGCTCACTACAAAAGCAAGCCGGCGCACCCCCCAGGCTACTGCCTGGGGATATACTTTTTCATTGACCCAATCTTGCATATCTGGTGCAATAGAATAGCGGGCCGCCTGTGAGTCAATCATCACATAGCTGGGACGGCATTTCTCTACACAATACAAGTAAGTACCCATCAGGTTACGATATTCTTCATCCAGCATTTGTGCCGTGGTGAACCAGATGGTATCAAGAAATTGAAGAGAAGGGTAATGATAAGCTTTTATAAAGCGGTTTTCGTGAAGTAATATTTTCATTTTGTTAAAAAAATAAGCCTTTGAAGGCAAATATTACACAATAAAAGAACTGATTCATTCCTCAGGACTTAATGTTTGTCAAGATTCAAGCCATATTTTCACCCCGGGGAAGGATACAAGGCCCGCTCCTTTTCCTTAAATTCTTAGTTCAGAGGGCAATTTTTTTCTCTCCAAGTCATAAAGCCCTGGTTTAGATTAGGCTACTTTATTTTTCTATATTTGCTATATGGCTCGGGCAGGAGATATTTTGGCCAAGGCTATTTGGGATTTTATTGAACGCATTCACAAAAAGAAAATATGTATAAGACCATAGACATCGCATTGCAGGGCGGAGGTTCACATGGGGCGTTTGCCTGGGGGGTGCTGGAGCGTTTGCTTGAGGTTAGGAGCCTCGTTATTGAGGGCGTATGTGGTACCAGTGCAGGGGCGATGAATGCCACTATGCTGGCCTATGGTATGCACGTTGGCGGCAGGCAGGGGGCTATTGATATCCTGGAAAAGTTTTGGCGCAAAGCTTCTCAATACCAGAGTCAGACTTTTCTTCAGCCCAGTTGGCTCGATCGTATGTTTGGGACAGGGCGGCTTGATTATTCTCCGGCCTATTATTGGCTCGATTATTTCACGATGGCTTTTTCGCCCTATCAGTTCAATCCTACCGACATCAATCCTCTCAAAGACTTGCTTGAAGAACTGGTAGATTTTGAGGAGTTAAGGCGCACAGAAGTCATTAAATTATTTGTTTGTGCGACCAACGTACGCACAGCGCGGGCCAAAGTATTTACCACACAAGAGATTACGGCAGATGCCGTGATGGCCTCGGCTTGTTTGCCGCATCTTTTCAAAGCGGTGGAAATTGATGGAGAGGCCTATTGGGACGGCGGCTATATGGGAAATCCGCCCATTTTCCCTTTAATAGACGATACCGAAACGGAGGACATTCTCCTCATCCAAATTAATCCTATCAATATTACGAAAGTGCCCCGAACCGCCATTGAGATACGCGACCGTATCAATGAATTGAGTTTCAATGCCAGCCTGATGCACGAAATGCGCCGCATTAAATTTGTGCAGCGTTTGCTCGAATTGGGCGTAAATGATGGGCGGCTGCGTCAGTTGCATATCCACAATATCAACCCCGAAGAAGAAATGAATAATATGGGGGTCAGCAGTAAACTCAATACGGATTGGGCCTTTATCCAGAAGCTTCGCCGTATCGGGCGGCGCAAAGCCGAAGAATGGCTGGAGCTAAATTACGACAAAATCAATGTGGAATCAACGTGCGATATTCGGGCTACTTTTTTATGATTATGGTTTATCCAGGGGCTTGCGTGCGACCACAAACCGGGCTTTGCCTCTGAAATCCGTATGAATCTCGATGGCCTCAAATTGGTGTCTTAGGAGTAAGTCCTTTGTTTCATCTCCAAAGCGTTCATTGATTTCCCAATAAAGAACCCCCCCCTTGGCCAGGTGGGTCTGGGTAAATAAGGCCAAAAGCCGATAGAAATATAAGGGATCTTCATCCGGTACAAAAAGTGCCAAATCCGGTTCATAATGCAAAACATTGGCCTGCATATCTATTTTTTCGCTTTCGCATACATACGGAGGATTGCTTACTAATAAATCGAACACGGGCCATTCGGGGAGGGGAGAATTTCGCAGATCATATTGCCGAAAGTGAATGGGAAGGGATAAACGGAATGCATTTTCCCGGGCTATGTCCAAGGCCTGAGGTGAAATATCCAAAGCCCAGCCTGAAGCCTGCCGAAAATGATTTGCCAAAGACAAAGCAATGGCCCCGCTACCTGTCCCTACATCTACCCAGGCACTTGGCGGAGACAAACGATGCCTCTGGATAATTTTTTGGACCATCTCTTCGGTCTCGGGACGCGGGATGAGTACCCCCGGGGCAATTTTGAGTCGTAGCCCTGAAAAAAAAGCTTCTTCCAGAATATACGCCAAAGGCTCAGCACGCGTGAGGCGGCGGAGTGCCTGATGAAAACCCGCTCTTTCTTCCTGATTCATTTCAAAGGAAACATTGGCCAGTACCTGTGTTGGCTCCAAACCCGTAAAATGCTGGATAAGTTGAAAAGCGACCGGGGTGGCGGCTTCGGCATAGAAAGGCGCGTGCTGGACTATCCATTTGCGGAGCGCAACAAAGAATGGCTGGGCCTTGCCTTGGCGCGTGAGGAAATCATCCGAAGAAACTGACATAAGAGGCTTTGGGGGGATTCAGGCGCAAGCGCAAAAAAAATTTGTTTTTTTCTAAATAAAGGCAGTTACCTTTTTACAGCAAAGTGTATTCACCTTTAGCAAACAAGAAGATTTATTCAAACACACCTGTTTAACACTTTATTATTTTAGCAGAAAAGCCTGTTCATTTTGAGCAGGCTTTTTTTTGTGCTTTTGGCGAAGGCTACACTTCCAAGTTATTGTCTTCATCGGCGCGGTGTAGGGCTTGCTTTTTACGGCAGCGTTGTACTGATTTCTCGAACCGCTCTATGTCTTCATTGATAAGCGAAAACTGAATGCTTTTTTTGTATGCCTCGATGGCCCGGCGGTATTTGCCCTGCATCTCGTACATAATCCCGTATTCATTCCAGATTTTGGATTCATTGATGCCGGGAACCTCAAGCGAGCGGGACAGGTGTATTTCCAATTCTTCATAGCGCTTCAGGGTGGAGAGCAAAATGGCATAATTGAGATACACAGGCGTGTAATCAGGGGCATACTTAAGGGCCAGACGGTAGCATTCTTCCGCTTTTTGGTAATCCTTTTCTTTGGTTTCATAAATCCAGCCCAGATGATTGTAAGCCTTGCCAAATTCGGTGTCCTGCTCAATGATATAATTGAGCGTATCAAAAGCTTCACCAATCAAGCCATCTTTGATTTCGTGGTCGGCTTTGTAAAAAAGCTTGTTTAGCTCGCCGTAGTTACTGCCGTAGTTGCCCATGTATTGTGAGGATTAAGTGATTTCTTGAAATGATTTAAGTACGATTTTTTTTCCAGGCACTTGGCCCTTTATTGCTCTGCACAGGAAGCAAGGGGTTTGCGGTGCCGTTCTTTTTGTGCTCCATCAGGTGTGCGGTGAGCAAGGCCGCTATTTCTGCTTCGGCATTGCCGGGCGAACCCGCCAGCTTATCAGGGCTGAAGTACTTCTGAACAAAATTGGTATCAAACTTACCGGATATAAAAGCCTCGTGTTGCATCACAAAGTCACAAAAGCCGAGGGTAGTTTCAATGCCCGTGATTTGGTATTCGGCGATGGCACGTCGCATGCGGGCAATGGCCTCCGGGCGGTCTTTGGCATACACGGTGAGCTTGGCAATCATAGGGTCATAATAAATCGGAATTTCCATTCCCTCTTCAAACCCATCGTCCACCCGAATGCCCGGGCCTTGAGGCCGACGATAGGTTTTGAGCTGGCCAATGTCGGGCAGAAAATTATTTTTGGGGTCTTCGGCATACACCCGAATCTCGATGGCGTGCCCCCGAATGCTCAGGTCTTCCTGGCGGATGGCCAGGGGCTGACCTTCGGCAATTTTAATTTGCTCCTTGACCAGGTCCACCCCCGTGATTTCTTCCGTAACCGGATGCTCCACTTGCAAGCGGGTATTCATTTCCAAAAAGTAGAAATTGAGCTGTTCATCCACAATAAACTCTACCGTGCCTGCCCCATAATAGTTACAAGACCGGGCCACGCCTACGGCAGCTTCGCCCATTGCCTGGCGCATCGCCGGGCTAACGACCGCCGAAGGGGCTTCTTCTACAACTTTTTGGTGGCGACGCTGTATGGAGCACTCCCGCTCAAAAAGGTAGAGAATATTACCGTGCTTATCGCCCAATACCTGAATCTCAATATGTTTGGGAGAAGTGATAAACTTCTCGATAAAAACCGAACCATCGCCAAAAGCCGATTGGGCTTCACTTATTGCCCGGTTCATCTGTTCTACAAAATCCTCTTCATTCTCCACAATCCGCATGCCCTTGCCCCCGCCGCCAGCACTTGCTTTTATCAGAATGGGATAGCCAATAAGAACCGCTTCACGTTTGGCCTCCTCAATGTCCTCAATGGCATGGGCCACCCCAGGCACCATTGGGATATTATATTTTGAAACCGCCGCCTTGGCGGCCAGTTTGCTGCCCATCACCGAAATAGATTCGGGAGAAGGCCCAATAAAAATTAAGCCCGCAGCCTCGACCCGGCGGGCAAATTCCGCATTCTCGGAGAGAAAGCCATATCCGGGGTGGATGGCATCCGCTCCCCGGCGAAGAGCCGCTTCAATGAGGGTATCCATCTGTAAATAAGACTGAGCCGAAGGAGGCGGTCCTATGCAAACGGCTTCATCGGCATAGCGCACATGCAATGCCTGGCGGTCCGCTTCGCTGTAAACGGCCACCGTTTTTATACCCATCTCGCGGGCTGAACGCATCACCCTCAGCGCGATTTCGCCCCGGTTGGCTACCAATATTTTGTTTATTTTCATCTTGCGTGTTGATAGAAATGTGGCTACCAAATTACAAATTAATCCATTGACCTTGAAAGCTTTTTGAGATTTTTGCTTTTTCTTTGTAGATTAATTTATATAATTTATAAAAAAAATTAAATTAATAAAAGCCCGGCCTGCCCTTTTTCTCCTTCCAGCAGGGCATAGCCTTGTAAAAGCTTTGGTTTGAGCCTAATTTTGATTTACTTTTTGGCTCAAAAGAAGTGAAACTTACTTAAACGCAGATAAAAAAGTGGATTTATTTGATAAACTGGAAACTGCCAATAGCTCGCTGGGGCAGTATTCCAAAAACGGTGGCCACGGTTACTATACCTTTCCCAAGCTCAAGGGCGAAATCTCGGCACACATGGAGTTTAATGGCCGGAAAATGCTCACCTGGTCCCTCAACAATTATCTGGGCCTGGCCAATCACCCTGAAATCCGTCGGGTGGATGCCGAAGCGGCCCAGCAATGGGGCTTGGCATATCCAATGGGCGCAAGGATGATGTCGGGCAATACAGATTTACACGACCAACTGGAAGCCGAACTCTCAACCTTTGTACACAAAGAAGATACGGTTTTGCTCAATTACGGCTATCAGGGCATTTTTTCTATTGTAGATTCTCTGCTCGACCGCAAAGATGTAGTGGTGTATGATGAACAGGCCCACGCCTGTATCGTAGATGGCCTGAGAATGCACTTAGGCAAGCGTTTTCGCTATAACCACAACGACCTGGAAAACCTCGAGAAGCAACTCAAGCGGGCCTGCCGCCTGGCCGAAGAATCGGGGGGGGGTGTTTTGGTCATTACAGAGGGAGTGTTTGGCATGTCGGGCGTTGTAGGCGACCTCAAAGCCGTAGTAGCCCTAAAAAAGCAATACAATTTCCGCCTATTGGTGGATGATGCCCATGGCTTTGGCACTATGGGCGCCACGGGTGCGGGCACGGGCGAGTTTTTGGGGGTTCAAGACGAAATTGATGTCTATTTCTCTACCTTCGCCAAATCAATGGCCAGTATCGGGGCGTTTGTCTCGGCGGATAAGAAGGTTTGTGATTACCTGCGCTACACCATGCGCTCCCAAATTTTTGCCAAATCCCTGCCTATGCCTATTGTAGTCGGTGCGCTTAAGCGTCTCGAGATGATTCGGACGCAACCTGAGCTGCGCGAAAAACTCTGGACCATTGTGCGAGCCTTGCAAAACGGACTTAAAGACCGGGGCTTCAACATTGGCCAGACCCAATCGCCCGTTACGCCTGTGTTCTTGAATGGGGGTGTAGGAGAGGCCTCTCAACTCTTGGTAGATTTGCGCGAAAACCTCAATATCTTCTGCTCCATAGTGGTTTATCCGGTGGTGCCCAAGGATGTCATCATGATTCGCCTCATCCCAACGGCCATGCATTCGCTCGAAGATGTGCAAACCACCCTCCAAGCCTTCGAGGAAGTGGCCAAAAAGCTAAAAAATGGCGATTATGCCCAAGAAATTTATACCGTACAGGTATAAAGCCAATGTTTTTTATTTTATTTTGCGAATACGTTGAACTAAACCGATTAATTTTAAAACACTATGAACAGATTTGAAGAACTCCGTGAGCTGGTGATGGGCCTAGAAGGTGACTTTGACAAATTCTATAACAAAGACAATCAGGCTGCAGGTACGCGTGTGCGCAAAGGCATGCAAGACCTCAAAAACCTCGCTCAGGACATTCGCAAGCAAGTGCAAGATATGAAAAATAGCCGCGGCGAAGGCGAAGAGTCTTAGTCTAAGTTTTTTTTATGTCTTCTAAAAGCTTCCAAAAATCCTTTTGGAAGCTTTTTTGTTGCTATCATATTAATGTCATACTTACTAAATCGAAATACGCCATGACTAAGGGCAAAAGGAATCTCAGGCCCTGAGAAAAACATTGTTTTTTTGCCTTACCGGACTGGGCTTGCTCTCAGGTTTTGTTTTTCAGTCCGAATGGAAATATTACCTCTATGCCGAAGCCGGATTTCGCATCCGTTTTCCGGTAGCCCCCAAAGTAGCCCAGGAACAAAACGCTACGGTAGCCCAAATCCAGTTTCAGGGCATCACCTACCAGGTGGCGGCCCAATATGGCCAGCGTTTTGACTTAAACCTGGCCGAAAAACTACTTGAGGAAAGTGAAGCCGGGTTTGTGGACCCTGGTCAGGACAATATCGTGTCTCGAAGAGATAATTTTAAGGTAAAAAACTATCCGGCCAAAGAGATTCGAATTCGCACCCAAGATGGGTTGTTCATCATTTTCCGCGCCATCATCACCCCCAAATGCACCTACCAATTTGTGGTGAGCCGCAATGGGGCCTTTGCTGAAGCCGCTTTGGTTACTCAGTTTTTTGATTCTTTTGCTATGCTTGCGCCCTGAAGAAGCCGCGCCCGCACCGACAAAGTGGCTTTAAAACGCAAATATTTGATGTTGCGCCCCTTCGCCGAAAATAACTGCTCATACGTGGTTCGGATGCCGTAGTGTTCGGCCAACAAGGGAGACTGGTAAAGGTCCCGGGTCATTACTTCCGGTTCAATCTCAAAATGTGCCAATTGTTCAAGGGTGTAAGCAAAAAGCCCGTCATCATCGGTTTTGAGATGAAAAATGCCGTCTTCCCGCAAGATATGGGCATAGATGGCCAAAACCGGGGATGGGTCAGCCGTCTTCGTTCGTCATACTCTTTGGGACGAGGGTCAGGAAAGGTAAGCCAGATTTCTGCGGCTTCTTTTTCGGCAAAAAAATCAAGGAGATTTTGAATCTGAATGCGCAAAAAGCCGGCATTTTGAAGTCCTTGGGCAATGGCATCCTGGCTTCCTTTCCACAATCGGGCTCCTTTGATATCTATCCCAACAAAGTTTTTATCCGGAAAACGAGCGGCCAGGCCGGTTGTATATTCCCCCCTTCCGCAGCCCACTTCAAGCACCACTGGGCGTGGGTTTTGGAAAAAAAGGGCGTTCCATTGGCCCTTAATGCCCTCAAACAAAGGCTTGCCCGGTTCAAGGAGATTTGCCGCCGCCGCGTTTTGGGCAAAGCGGGCCAGTTTTCTTCTTCCCATTTTTGGCCGCCAAATTAATCAAAAAAGAAGAAAAGAACCCAGGCTCATTTGTGCTTCCCCCCGCTCAAAACAATTTGCCCGGCTCATTGCTTTGAAAGGGACAAAGACGCATGGTTTCTTATGAAAAAATGGCTTTCTGTTTTCCTAATCTTTATCTTTATGTCGGTTTCGGTAGAAGCACAAACCCGCTGGAAAGTGCAGCCGGGGGCCAAAGTAACTTTCAAAATCAAAAATGCGGGCTTCAATGTGGATGGCTCTTTTAGCGGGATTTCGGCCAATATTCTTTTTGAAGCCGGGCAATTGGCCCAGAGTAGCATTGAGGCCAGCATCAAAGCCAATACCATCAACACCGGCATTACTGCCCGCGACAACCACCTCCGCCGAAGTGATTACTTTTATGTGGAAAAATACCCCCTCATTAAAGTGAACAGTCAAAAAATCATCAAACAGGGTAATCAATACCTGGGCTACTTCAACCTGAGCATCCGCGAGGTCAGCAAAAGCATCGAGATTCCCTTCACTTTTAGCCAAAGTGGTGACCAGGCCGTGTTTTCTGGCAGTTTCACCCTCAATCGCCGCGATTACAACGTGGGTGGCTGGAGTATGGTGCTGGGCAATGAAGTCCAGATTTTTTTACAGATTCCGGTAGAAAAGGAATAAAAGTGCTTCCGATTTAGAAAAGTGGCGTATAAAAATCGGCCATTCTGGACATCACCCGCGAGAAAGCCAGGCTTACAGCCTCTTCGTGCCGGGGAGTAGCAGGAAAAGGGTTGACGTGAGAATAAGGAAAATCAAAATCAAAGACCTCCATCGGAACTAACATTTGCCCCCCGGCATCGCAAAGAGAGGCCCTTACTTCCTCGGGAGTCATCACTTCATCCTGGGCCAGGGTAAGGGCCAGCAGCTGAGTACGCAGCTCGGCCAGGCGGTTTTGTCGCAATTGCTTGCCCTCTGGGTAATGCTCGCTGAGCAAACTTCGGAAGAAAGCCCCGCCCCGCTGCGCCTGTTCAAAGAGTTGCTGGAGCTGGGTATCTTCTTCTAATTTTTTATCAAAATTTTCCAGATAATACTCCTGAATGGCCCGATGTGCTTCGCTGTCCATGATATAGCGCGAAGTAAGCCGCATTCGGCTGAGCAAAGGACCGCCGCAGAAAAGCAAAGCCTTTGATTGAGAAAAAAGCTCCTGGCGATTGGCCATCAATAAAACCTGGGCCAGGAAAGCCCCCGCTGAATAACCCAAAAATCTACCGTAGCGGCAGGGTCGGCCCAGGGCAGTTCCCCCTG
>JAAUUB010000162.1 GCA_012031215.1 Microscillaceae bacterium
AAACATAGCCTTTGGTGGGCTATTTCTATGCCCCCAATGGTGCTTTGAGTGGTTCAAGTGCTGTGGTCAATGGTAGGCCCCGGTTAAATCACTGCTCTGCTTTGCCGAGGGGAGGTGCAAAGGCGACCTTTTTTTGAAAATAGGGCTTTAAATGCGGTTTTTGTCCAAAGACAAGAACAGCCTATCGGCCCAAAGGGGTAAAATCCGGTAAAAAATAGTTTTCCGAGGCATTCGGTTCATAAAGTTACTTCGGTATAATGCCGAAGTTACTTTCTTAAAATTTGGCTTTTCCTTTTTCGATCTTGATGTAAGAAATCTGTAAAATCTGATTTTTTTATCTCAATTTTGTATTGCCAGTACTTTTAATACAGGATTTGAGGCAAAATGGCAGGCGAGTACCTCTCTTTATTTACTTCCTCGCCAAAGAGTTTCTTGAAACCATAAGCGAGACAAGGATAGAGATATCCTACTGTTTGAAAAATCAATTTTGTTTGGCAGAAATTTACTAATTTTCAGATTATTTTAATTTTGGCCGGCTAAAATTGATGAAAGCGTTTTGGCGCTGGGTGCTGTGGCGGATTTCGGAGCACAAAGCTGTCGATTCACCACGAAAGTTGATGCGAGGTAGAATGCTCAATTAACGACTTCGCCCACCATTGCGCCAAACGCCTTTTGCTTGCTGGCTTTTTTCCTGACTTCTTGTGTAATGTTTTGTACTTGCTTATTTCTGATTAGAATCCTAAAATATGGACACTTACCCTCTATTGATAAATCTTCTCCATCATTTCCTTTTCTGAATTTTATTATTTCAAATTGCTCAGGATTGAATTTATGTAGAAAAGTTATTGGCACTCCTATATGTCCGTCATAGTCTAAAGGGATGTCTTCTGTTTTGTCAACGTTTATACCTTCATAATTGTCATATTTTGGATATTCAACTTCATTTCCAAAGTATCTTTTTGTTAGCTGAATGTCGCCGTGTCGCCTGAAGTTGTCTAAATTTGTCAGCCATAAGCAATTGTTTGGTGATACAATTCTATTTCCAAAACTATCAATTCGTGCTTCGGTTCCATAAAGTTCGTAGTGTTCAGGCACAATGAAGCCTGAAACACCCCTGCCAAGATTTATTCCTAACCAAGCTCTATTCTCTTGGATAAGTTTAAAAATTTCCTTGTATGTAATTGCGTTTATATTAGCAATTATCAAAAATTTCTTTTCGTACTTTACTAATTGAGCTACATATTCTCTGAATAAAGAAAATGGAGGATTTGTAACAATAATGTCTGATTGCTTTAACAGTTCAATGCTTTCAGCACTACGAAAATCGCCATCACCATTAAAATGAAAAATATCGTTAGAATATGGTGTGGACGTTTCTCCTTCTTTACCTGAGTACTCAAAGAATAAGCCATTTTCAGTTTCTTCTGCATTAGATAAATCATTTTTTTGTTCTTGAAAGCAAGCCGAAATCAGTTTTTTTAGTCCTAATTCCTTGAAATTGTCAGCGAAATATTTAAAGAAATTACTAATACGAGCATCATCACAATTACAAAAAACGACCTTATCCTTGAAATGATTTTTATAGTGTTGTAATTCACTTTCTATATCAGAAAGTTGAGTATAGAACTCATCACTTTTTGATTTTTTAGCCTGTTGCAGTAATTTATTTGTTGCGTTCCTTGCCATAAAACTTTACTTTTTTGTGATTTGATTGAATAAGTCACTTCCCAACATTTTTAAAGATGTTTTTGAAATTTCAATCATAATATCAAATATTTCCACATTATTCCACTTTTCGTCTTTCCCTTGCGGATAGGCAGATGTCGCTTGAAGCATGGTTGTCTTGTCCTTATGCTTAACAAATTTATTTTCACACAAATTTGTATTAATGGGCATTCCATAATTTACCGTGGTCAATCTATCTAATCTGTTCAATGTCCCTGAGTTGTATTCAAGTGTTACAACTCTTCCATCAGGTCCTTTAATCGAGTTTGTTTATGTCACAAAAATTTGACCCTTCTAAGAACAGCACATAAGGAAAATGAGATTCAGAAAGCATAATTTAGCGATTTCTGAGATGTTTTTGTGCGACTTTTCAAAAGTATTTCCCGCAGCCATTAAGTCTTGATTGTCCGCTGTGCCAACTTGTATCCTTTTTTAATGTTTTCAATGTCTTTGCCTTGGTGTTTCGCTTCTGAAACTAAAACAATTCTCCATTCCCCGCTATCGTCTTTAACTTCAATTATTCCACCATCGGGTTTGATGCTTGAATTTGGAACAAAAAGAGTTTGCCCTAATTCGGGGTCAATTTTCTTTAAGGCATCGTTTATTTCTTCTTTTCGTATGCTCGTTTTATATTGAAATGTCAATTGCGGATATTCTTCCAGAAGTTGAGCAATTACAAGATTTGATATTTGTCCAACAGTCAAATCGTGTAATTTAGCTTCGTCCCCGAGGCAACTTACCGCCCCTTGAGACTTTTTATGTTGGGTTGTCAGTCTTGTTGATTGGTACTTTTTTGCTATTTTGATAATTCTATTTATTTTCTTGCAAATTTAGTAATTACGCTCGGGCTTTAAGCTTGCAGGCAACATCCCCATAGACGCAGGGCAGGCATTCATTTCCGCTTTTGGCCATTAGGTTTACCAGATAGGCATGAGAGAGGCCCTCACCTAATTTTTGTCTTCTCGCCTTATTTTAAATATATACAAACAGGCCACCCATGAAAAAAGCCCAATGCGCTTGCATCGGGCTTTATCGCTTGGGAAGGGAAGGGTACAGGTTTATTTCTTATCGCCGTCCACTTCTTCGTAATCTACATCAGTTACATCGTCGGCGGTGTTTCCGGCTCCGTTGCTACCCGTTTCGCCATTGCCGGGGCTGCCTGCCGAGTAGATTTCCTGCGAGGCGGCTTGCCAGGCATCATTAAGGGCTTTCATGGCCAGGTCTATGCCCGCCAAATCCTGGGCGCTGTGGGCTTTGCGCAGTTCATCGAGGGCCGCGCCGATAGCCGTCTTATGATTTTGTGAGAGCTTATCGCCAAATTCGGTCATTTGTTTTTCCGTTTGGAAAATAAGGGAATCGGCGGCATTGAGCTTTTCTACCGTTTCTTTCACTTGGCGGTCGGCTTCGGCATTGGCCTCGGCTTCCTGCTTCATCCGGGCAATTTCGGCATCGGTCAAGCCCGAGGAGGCCTCAATTCGGATTTTTTGCTCTTTGTTGGTGCCTTTGTCGCGGGCCGAAACGTTCAAAATACCATTGGCATCAATATCAAAAGTAACTTCCACTTGTGGTACACCCCGAGGAGCTGGTGGAATGCCGTCGAGGTGAAACCGACCAATGGTGCGGTTATCTTTGGCCATGGGGCGCTCACCCTGCAATACGTGAATTTCTACGGAGGGCTGGTTGTCGGCAGCGGTGGAGAAAGTCTCCGATTTTTTGGTTGGGATGGTGGTGTTGGACTCGATTAGCTTGGTAAAAACACCGCCCAGGGTTTCTATCCCCAGGGAAAGGGGCGTAACGTCCAGCAAGAGTACGTCTTTAACTTCACCCGTGAGCACCCCCCCTTGAATGGCGGCTCCTACGGCCACAACTTCGTCAGGATTCACCCCTTTGGAAGGCTTTTTGCCAAAGAATTTTTCTACTTCTTCCTGGATACGTGGGATACGGGTGGAGCCGCCCACCAGAATTACTTCGTCAATGTCGGAGGGGCGCATACCCGCATCATCGAGGGCTTTTTTGCAGGGCTCGAGGGTTTTGCGGATAAGGTCATCACAAAGTTGTTCAAACTTAGCCCGGGTCAGTTGGCGCACGAGGTGCTTGGGAATGCCGTCCACCGGCATAATGTAGGGCAGGTTGATGTCGGTAGTGGTAGCACTGGAGAGTTCTATTTTGGCCTTCTCGGCGGCATCTTTGAGGCGTTGCAAGGCCATAGGGTCTTTGCGCAGGTCTATGCCTTCATCTTTCAAAAACTCTTCGGCCAGCCAGTTGATGATGCGCTCATCAAAATTATCGCCGCCCAGGTGCACATCGCCATTGGTAGATTTCACCTCAAATACGCCATCGCCCAGCTCTAGCACCGAGATGTCAAAAGTGCCTCCACCCAGGTCAAAGACGGCAATTTTCATATCGCGGTCGCGTTTGTCCAAGCCATAGGCCAAGGCCGCGGCGGTAGGTTCATTGATGATACGCTTCACGGTAAGGCCCGCGATTTGTCCGGCTTCTTTGGTAGCCTGGCGTTCGGCATCGTTGAAATAGGCGGGCACCGTGATAACGGCTTCGGTAATGGTTTGGCCCAGGTAGTCTTCGGCGGTTTGCTTCATTTTTTGGAGCACCATGGCCGAAATTTCCTGGGGAGTATAAAGGCGGTCGCCGATTTTCACGCGGGGGGTATCGTTGTTGCCACGCTCTACCTGGTAAGAAACCATTTTGGCTTCTTCGGTAATAGAGTTGAAACTTTTACCCATGAAGCGCTTAATAGAGTAAATCGTGTTTTTTGGGTTCGTTATGGCTTGGCGTTTGGCAGGGTCGCCCACTTTGCGCTCTCCTTTGCCATCTTCCAGAAAGGCGACGATAGAGGGAGTGGTGCGTTTTCCTTCGCTGTTGGTGATGACCACTGGCTCATTGCCTTCCATAACGGCCACGCAGGAGTTGGTAGTACCCAGGTCAATTCCGATAATTTTTCCCATTTTAAAAAATTTATGATGGATGATGAATTTATTCCCAAAAATCTAATTTGTGTGAACAAGGTATATGCCAAGCCCCCCTGGAAAGGGGTTTACTGACAAAATGTCGGAATATTGCCGTTTAGAAGACCTATATAAGCCAGGGGCTAGGGCATTTGCAAGGCGCGGTGGGCTTCGGTCAGGTTGGGGTCTAGTTGCAGGGCGCGGCGGTAATGTTTTTTAGCCAGGGCCGGGCTATTTTTCTGGCGATAGGCTTCACCGGCCAGCCAATAAAGATAGGCCGAATGGGGCGTTTGCGGGAGGGCTTTTTCCACCAAAACAGCATTTCGTCGGGTTTTTGCCAGTGCAAAAGGCTCCGCAGGGCCGCTCGCCAATCCGATTCTGTCATAGAAGCAGGGAGCAAATCCTGATACGCGGCTTCGCCATTGAGCACAAAATAATCCAAAACGGATAGAGGGGGGGCCTTTTCCTCCTGAAGGGCCAGTCGCAAAAAATCAAGGGCTATACTTTTTTCGCCACGTAGCAGGGCCGCTTCCAGCCCGGCAGGATATAAGCCAGGAAAGGCGCGTAGGTCTTGGCAGAGAGCTTCCCACTCATCGGGGTTCAGGTTGCGGGCATTTTGGACTTGCTTTTGGAGTTGGTCATAAACATACCAATCGCGCAGGACCAGTATGGGTTCTGGGCCAAAATCTACCTTACCTTCCCAGGTAGGCACTTCACTACCCTCGCGGTAAAGGAGCATACGGGCCGAAAGCGGAGTTACAAATTGTGCCACGGATTGCAAGACCTGGCACAATTGTGTACCTATCCGAAAAGGACTGGGAAAGGAAAGGTTTTTTACAAGTGTGTCGAGGAACTGTTGCTGAGGAAGATTTTTGACCACATAAGCCCAGTGATTTCCAAAAGCAAGCTCTGTGAGGCCAGCCTGGTGTCGCCAGCCAATGCCTTTCTCAATAAAAGCAGGGCCTTCTTTTGGCCACTGCACCCATAGGCGAAAAAGGGAATCCGTACTGGCTTCGCTCAGTTGTAGCAAAAGGCCTTTTTCCGCTTGCATCGCCAAAGCAAACCTCTCGCAACGTGGCAAGGTACTGGCCAGAGCCACCCCCCAGTGGCCGTCGGGGCTGCGAATGGCCACCGCCCAAGCCACATCGCGGGGAGCGGTAGAGAAATTTTGCGCCCTCAGGCCCGAGCTTAGCAGACCCAGGGCTAGTATCAGGACACGGGAAGGGGCTGCCATTCTTGGGGGTTTTTGCGCCACTCGTGGAGCGAAGCCATCGTTTTTTCACTGACATCCTCCCTTTTAAAGACCTCCACCAGAAGGCGGGTATAGTCGGTCAGGGTATAGAAAGGCAGCCCTTGGGCTTCAAATTGCTGGCGGGCAAAATCAAAGCCATAGGTGAGAATGGCTACCACTCCCAGGACGTGCACGCCTGCTTCGCGCAAGACTTCGGCGGCTTGCAAAGCACTTTGGCCCGTAGAGATAATGTCTTCTACAATCACGGCTAACTGGCCCGGCACAATGCGACCCTCAATTTGGTTTTCGCGGCCATGGTCCTTAGGCTTGGCCCGGACATAGAGCATCGGAAGCTCAAACTCCTGGGCCAGGAGGGCCGCCTGGGGAATACCGGCTGTGGCCACACCCACCACCACCTCGGCTTGTGGAAAATAGGCCCGGATTAAGTGGCCAAATCCTTTCGTGATTTGCCGCCGGATGGCCGGGTAGGAAATCGTGAGGCGGCTGTCGCAATAAATGGGCGACTGCCAGCCCGAGCTCCAGCGAAAAGCCTGCTCCGGGCTAAACTGCACGGCCTGGACATCGAGCAAGGCCCTGGCGACTTCGCCCGCTAAGGCCAAAGGAATAGATTGTTCTTTATCTTGCGGCATAAAAATTTATTTAGAGATTTGGCCAAGATGCCTTTTTTTTGCAAGCGGTAGTAAGGCTTTGAACTACAAATATAGGCATCCTGCATGAATCTTTTTATTAACGACACATACGTAAAACTCGTCGCAGGGCAGGTCTCTCCTCCGCAGGCGGGTTTTGATGTAGCACTGGACCTGATAGACCAGGTCATCAAGTATAACCAATTGCGGGGCCAGGTCTTACTCCAAAACATGCGACCCGACCAGGCCCAGGAGCTTATCCAGCTTCTGATGGGGCATAAATTTGAGGACATTGCCTGCATTACCATCCAAAGTCCTAACTACACCGCCCTAAAAACCCAAATCAAGAATAGTTTTAAAATCCTGAAAGCTGCGGGCGGGGTAGTTTCTCAGGCCCAAAGTGCAAAGCTCTTGCTGATTCATCGCCTGGGCAAGTGGGATTTTCCGAAGGGAAAATTAGAGGAAGGAGAAAAGTTTAAGGTAGCCGCTGTGCGCGAAGTAGAAGAAGAATGTCATATCAAAGTAGCCCGGGGAAAACGCCTCACTACCACCTGGCACAACTATACCCAAGGCCGCACCGAAATCCTGAAACAAACTCGCTGGTACGAAATGCAATGCCTGGATGATAGCCAGATGAAGCCTCAAACAGAAGAAGATATTGACCAGATTGCCTGGATGGAACCTAATGAAGCCCAGGCTGCCCTGGTCAATTCTTACCAGTCAATTCAGTTTGTGCTCCGCACTTTTCTTGCCTATCGCCACCAGGCCCGCTGAGCCACTCAAAGTGGTTGTTCCAAATTTATTTGCCCCCCGTCAGAAAAGAAGGAGGAAAAGAGCAAAGCAAAGAAGTGGCTTTTATTCGTCCTGGCAAAGAAAAGCCGTGTAAAGCCCAAAATAAAAATGGTTATGGATTTCATCAAAGCCATGATGAAACTTTATCCAGTTGGGATTTTGACGAAAAAGCACTAAATCGGAAAGGTAAAGTTTTAAGGTGCGGTAGATTTCTGAATCCGGCAAGACCATCCCGTAGAGGTAGGTGGTGATTTTCTCTTTTTCAAGCCGCAGTTCGTCCATTGTAAAGAACAAATAATACAAAATATCGGCGGGCTGCTGGAAGCCAAATACGTTGCAAAAACGAAGATTCCCTTCCGAAAAATAAACCACTACCATTTGCCGGCCTTCTACCAGCACGTGCAGGGAGGGGGTGCGCAGGTCAGGAAATTGCCGGTTGATGCCCGCAATAAAAGCGGCACTGGTATGGTTGAAGTCAATCTCCCGGCCCGGATACATTTTTCGGAACCATTCCAATAGTTTTTTTTCCAGATAAAACACACTAAAAGCATCCGTGCCCGGTTGCTCAGTTACGACAACTACTTCTGCCGGAGATTTGGGGTGACTGTATTTGAGATAGCGGTCGGGGGCACTTTCTTCAAAAAATTCGCGCGGAACCAGGCTAAAGGGTTGCTCAAGGATAAGAATCTCGATGTTTTGCCAGTAGTTGGCTTTCAAAAACAAATCATTGTCATAAATACGGTGCAGGGTATTGAACCAGTCGTCGGCGGCTAGCTTTTTAAAAAATTGGTAGTGTTGCAGCATTAAACACTGTCGGCTGTTTTGGTCAATGGCGCAAAAGCGAAGACCTTCTGCGCCAATGGCCAGACAAAGTACATATTGAGACAACTGGTCAATGTCAAAAAGCTCGGAGCGCACACTGGCTTCCTGGGTATAAGTTTTTTGATTTATCACGCTTGGGCACAGTTTATAAAAATTCAAGAGGCAAATTAGCCAAAAAAATTGCCAATTTGCCCCTTGCTTGACAAAGATTATTCCCAGTTGCCCGCGGTGGTGGCCTCTACCCGAGAGCCAACTCGCAAAGGCTTGGTTTGTAATTGCTCAATGCGCTTGGTGTAGAGGTTGATGTATTTGCTCAGTTCGTTGAGTTCTTCCTCAATCTTTTTTTTCTCTTCGCTGTTGGCTTTTTTGAGTTTTTCTTGAAGGCTTCGGGCTTCTTCGTTATTTGCCTTTAGTTTTTTATCAAAATAGTTGATAAGTGAAGTAATTGAGTAAGGCTCACCTTTTTCATTAAATTGGGCACCTCTATCAGGATTGACGGGGTATTCATCACGTACTTCATAGACATTGAGCATCACGCCCCCCATTATCCACCTTGCCAGCAAAAAGAGTGAATTGCTTGCCTGTGACGGGAATGATGCTCATCTTGCGGGGGTCAACATCCGCATATTGTCCAGCCAGGGAATCTTTTACCGGGATAGTGCCCAAGGTATCGTATTCAATGGTGATGGTTTCTTTGCCATCGTCCTGTAATTTTGTAACTTCCCTTTGCTGCACATTCAGGATGGAACCATTGAGCACAAAATCTTCCAAATCTTTCCATTTGCCCGCATATTTGCCGTTTTGGACCAGGTAAAGGGCTTGCACATCGCGCACATATTTCAGCTTGCGTTCAATTTGTTTTTCGGTGCGCTGGATGCTCACCTTTTCGTCCACGGGGCCTTTTACATTGCTGTAGAGCATATAGCCCAAACTTATTGCCCCAATCAGAAGTACGAGGGTAACGATTCTTGTAACCATTGGTTTTTATCGGTTTAATTCATTTTGAGTGCTATGTTCAAAAATCAAGACATCAGTGGGAAGCCAAGTGATAGCCATTTTTTTCCAAAATAAGAGAAAGTTTGTCAATATTCCGAAAAACCTGGTGCAAATTCAGTGGATTTTCGCGCCGCAGCTCGGCTTCGCTCCGATAAGCCACTTCTTCAATGATTTGCCTATCGGCGGGCATTTCCGGGTCAATCCCCTTTTTTAAAACCCCTCCGGTGAGATAGACCTCAAAAAACAGCTCGACTGCATGAAGTGGAGGCACTAAAAACTCATTGACAAACAAAAAATTGCCTACACGAATCTGCAGTCCGGTTTCTTCTTCAAATTCTCTTTGCAGGTTTTCAGTCGCTGACTGGCCATACTGCATTCCCCCACCAGGCGGGGCCCATAAAAAGCCATTTTGCCCCAAATAGCGATGCTTTACAAGCAATATTTTACCCTCTTGCAGGCAGATGCCGCTTACCCTTATGCGCAATCGGTGCCCAAACTGGGCGATGATTTCGGCTTCCTGTCCCATTTGCAATCCAAGGCTTTTCGAGTGCGAATCAACAGCGTAAAATGGGTTTTTCAAAATCTAATTGTTTTTTTGTAAAAAAAAATGCCTGACAATTTGTCGGGAAAATGCTTGCCCGCGGCAAGCCGGATTTTTAAATACGGATGCTTATGCCCGAACTTCCTGAAAAACGCCTCCAGACCTACATTGAACAAATGCTGAAGCTTCAGCACGAACACCGCCATGGCCCGCTGCGGGTGGAGGAACTGGAACGCCTGGCCGCCGAACTGGGCCTGAGCCAGGCCGAGCAGGATTTTATTGACCAAAAATTTGAAGATTATCTCTATCGGGGCAAAGGATTTTTGCGACATCGCAACCCTGAAGCAGCCCTGGCAGAGCTAAAACAGGCCGTATTGATTAAGCCCCTGCACCGCGATGCGCTCTATTATCTGGCCGAAGCCTTTTACCAGAAAAGTCTGACCTCGGGCCGAAACAGCAACCGTGAAGAGGCCCGTCATTACGCCGAGCGATGCCTCCAATCGGATGCCCGCCACGAAGAAGCACTTCGGCTGCTCAACCGACTTTATCAGAAACCATCCCGTTTTTGGCAAAAAGGCATTTTTGGAGAGGACTAGGAGGGGCTTTGGCCTTGAGCCTTTTGTGGATGAGCCTTGTTTATTTCTATCCCTATTTCTTACAAAAAATGCTCGGGCCTTGCCAACCGAAAATGAACAAGTGGGCCCTGGCTTTTCCGAAGGAAAATCACCTCGTTCTTTGCCCGTTCAGTTAATCAATTTGCCCCAAAGACCAGTTTTTGGCCTTTATACAGAAAGTTCTCTGATTGGCCAGACTGCCAACGGGGCTTTCTATGAATGGCGTGGGGCTTTGCGTAATCCATCGGCTTATGAGACCGAGGGACTGGCCCTGAGCTTGGAATTGTGGGATACAGAAGGACGCATTTTGTCTTCTCAGGATGGGCTGGTCTTGTGGGAGCAAAACCAGTTTCCGCTTGGCCCCGAAGATGCGCTCCCCCTAGTGATACGACACCGCCTGAGCCTTTCCACTTCTGACAAAATAGCGGCGGCCCGGCTTCGGCTGGTAGAGGCAAAACTCCGGCGCGTGGGCAAGAACTGGGAAGAAGGGCCGCTAAGGGCGCGCAATTTTGCCAAAACCGGGCTGCAAATCTGGGAGCGGGGCCAGTTGATTCGGCCCGAAGCCGATTTTTTTTACCACGACCTGGCCCTGGCCATTGCGCACCAAGGCCCCAAGCCTCTGCAAGCACTCAATGCCGAGATTGTGTGGTATGACCAAAACGAGCAACTGATACATAGTGAAATGGTGAGGCTGCTCAGGAATGATGAGCCCGCCCTGCCTCCGGGGCAAAAGCGTTTGTTTTGGGCCAGTTTTCGGATAGATTATAAGCGGGAGGACTATCAGCGCTATGAAATAAGAGCCGTAGCCCCCATTTCCCCCCCAGCGCAATGACCAAAAAAAACGGCGGCCCATCAATAGCCGCCGCTTAAGAGAAAGAAACCGGGAATTAGCAATATTCCTCAAAAGTAGCTTTAAGGTGCTCGGCAATCATTTGCGCGGTGCGGCCTTCAATGT
>JAAUUB010000163.1 GCA_012031215.1 Microscillaceae bacterium
TACGTTCTTTGCAACCCACTGATTGTCAGATAACTAAAAACAACTAAAAGAAGCGAATGACTTTATTAATGTTTATAACTATTTGATTTTCAATGTTTTTCAAAAAAGTTATTACCTGAGTAGTTACTGCTGTTTTATTGCTCTCAAGAACCTGTAAAGAGTACTCCCCCAAAGATGCAAAATTTCGATGACTTTTATGCTTGGCTTTTTGTATTTCAAGGACGGGGTCGCTCCGAGCGATTCCGTCCTAAAAGCCCTATTGGAAAAACTATGCATTGTTTTTTTGTGTTTACGCATTTTCATTGCTTCTTGGCGGAGGCTTTTTACCTCCTTATCACCAAAAAATTCACTTTGCCAGGCGGTGTAATTGGTTGGTTCGCACAATACTATGTAGGGTAGAGGCAGGAGTAGGAGGCCATTTGGGTATGTTTCCGGCATCAGTGGGTAGTTCGCTTTGTCGTTTTTGATGGTAGGAGCGTTTCAAATTGGGGAAAATTTGGCCGATTTTTCGCCAGGACGAATGACCTTCCCCTAATTAGTCCTTTGCTTTACATTAAGAAGAATTGACAATCATTCTCAATCCCCCCTCAGGCCTCCGTAATCACCTGGCCCTGGTGAAGGTGTTTTTTCAGGGTGCTTATTTGGGCCGGGCTTAGCTTATTGCAAAGGGGGATAAAGACTTTATACAACTTGGGCAGATGAAAGAGGGGGCTGAGGTCTTGGATGGGGGTGGCCCAGAGGTAAAGTTTTTCCAAAAGGGGGAGAGATTCGAGGGGGCTAAGGTTTTGCACGGCAGTAAAGCCTGCCTTGAGCAGTACCAGGCTTTGGATTTCGCGCAGGGGCTCCAAATCCTGCACCCCTGTAAAGGAGAGGTTCAGTTGTTGGAGTTGCTTGAGCCGGGCCAGGGGCCGGAGGTCTTGGATGGCGGTTTTTCCAGGAAGAGGGTCTGCAACTTTCGGAGGTTGTGCAGGGGCCTGAGGTCTTGGACGGGGGTATCATTGGCTATGAGGGTCTCGAGCTGGGTGCAGGTGCGCAGGGGCTCTAAATCATGCACCGCCGTATGGGCGCAATTGAGGGTTTTGAGCGAACGGGCCTTGCCCAGAGGGGCCAGACTTTGGATGGCCGTACTGTGGCAAAACAGGAATTTGAGCTGGGTGAGCGGGGCCAGGGCCTGCAAATCCTCGACATCCGTATATTGGCAAAGGATTTCGGTGAGGTCCAGGATTTGCGCCAGGGTATCGGTATCGGGTGGCTCAGACGGCAAGACAAAGTCCTCGTTGTAGAGCTGCCAGTAAATCACCGGGGGGGAGCGTAGTAATACTGACGAAGGGTTTGGAGGGTGCGAAGTTTGTCGCGGGCAAGCTTTTGACTAAGGGCCAGGTTGATGAGGAATATTTCCTGCCAGGTACGGGGCAAATCTTTCCACCAGGCCTCCGGGCTGAAGGTGGACGCATCACTTATCATAAGAGCAGACATCATTTTCTACCAATATATCAAAAGCCGGAAAAGGCGACTGTTTTTTCATTTTTTTCACCAGGAAGGTTACCAAAAAGAGGGCCGGAGGGTCCAGTTAAAAATCGAATTCGTGTACTTTTGCAACAAAAGTAGTGTTTTTATTAAAATTTAGCTTTATTGAAACCCGATTTTAGGGCGGCTCCCCCCCTGGTCAGTGTGATTTGCCTTTGCTATCAGCAGGCGGCCTTTGTGCGCCAGGCCCTAGAGTCGGTGGTGTGCCAAAGCTATCCGCACTGGGAACTGCTCATAGTGGAGGATGCCAGTTCGGATGAAAGCGGGGCCGTGATTCAAAAGTTTATTTCCGAAATACCCGCTTATCGGGAGGCTTTTCGGCCACCACGCCCCCTGCCCCGCATTCTCTTTTGGCAAAATACGGAAAACCAAGGCAATTGCCGAAGCTTTAACCAGGCCTTGGCCCAGGCACGGGGAAAGTATGTGATAGACCTGGCTGCCGATGATGTGCTGCTTGACCACCGCTTGGCCTCGCAGGTGGCCTTTTTCGATAGCCTGCCTGCCGAATACGGGGTCATCTTTGCCAATGCCCTGCTTATCAATGCCGAGGGCCGGGTGCTGGGGCATCACTACCGGGTCAATGCCGAAGGGCGGGCCTTGCATTCCCCTCCCGAAGGCGATGTGTATGCAGCCCTGCTACGGCGTTATTTTATCTCCACCCCTACGATGATGATGCGCAAATCGGTCCTGGAGGCCCTGGGAGGCTATGACGAAAGCCTCAGTTATGAAGATTTTGATTTCTGGATTCGCTCGGCCCGCCACTATCGCTATGCCTACCAGGATGAGGTCAATACCCAAAAGCGCATATTACCCCATTCTCATTCTCAACAGTTTTATCAAAAAAAGCACAACCCTCATCTGCACAGCACCCTGCGGGTTTGTCACAAAGCAAAGCAGCTTAACCAAAGTCCACAAGAAGACGAAGCCCTGGCCCTGTGCGTGGCTATCATCTTCGCCAGAGTTTCTATGTGCAGGATTTTGCCCTGGTAGAGGCTTACTACCAGCTTTTGGCCACCCTGGTGCGTCCCGGCCTGTTGGCTCGGCTGATTCGGCGTTTGGCCCGGCTTCGCCTGCCCCTGCATGGGGCTTATCGGGTGTATCTGCACCTAAAAAAAGCCGCCCGAAAGTGAATTTCCGGCGGCTTTAAACAGCACAAAGCTTCCAATTTTACTTGGCTCCCTGAAGAGCGGCCCGCATTTTATCGGCCTGCTCGTCCATCATTTTGATATATTTACGGGCACTTTCCACAAAATTATCGTGCATTTCTTTGGCCTGGGTAGAGGGGTCATAGTTCTGCAAGCCAAAGGAAGTAGTAAACATCCCCGCAAAGCGGTCATAGGCCTTTTTCCATACCGAAAACATCTCATTGACATTTTCTTTGTAGAAATCGAGCATTTTTCGCCCGAAAAATTGCCCGCCAGGTCTTTGAAGGCATTGAGCCATTTTTCGCTAAATTGCTCTTGGGTATCTACCCAGTCTTTGATAAAGGCGGGCGTTTTGTCGTTAATGACCTGGTCTTTGAGCATTTTGGCCATGTCGCTGGTGATGCTTTCCTGCTTTTCAAACCAGTTGCCATAGAGCGATTTGGCCTGCTCCAGGGCATCGGGCTTGCCGATGACTTCGCGCATCTTCTGCGAAGCTTCCATGAGGTTTTCTACCGATTTGTTTTGTGCTTGTACCAGGACATCGAGTAATTGCTTTGAATCTGACATAATTGAAAATGCTTTTGTTTAGTGAAGTTGGATAGCCTAAAATTAAAGAATAAAAAGTAGAAAGCCAGCTTAGCTGGGCGAATCTTATTTATTTTTTGCTTAAGTTTTCTTCTTTGGGATTGAATAGCCGGTGGGTGGCACTCCCCACACCCATACCCACAAAACTAAGTCCCAGGCCCATCAAAGTAGCGGGCACAGGAATAGGCCAGTACTCAAAAAACAGCCAGCCAGCCATTCCCAGGCCCATGGCCATCAAAGCCCCGGTTTCATTGGCCCGGGGCCAGTATAAGCCCGCCACCAAAGGCACAAACAAAGACACCAGGCTCAGAGCCGAGGACTGGCCCACCAGCTCGTGGATATTGCCCTGCATATTGGCCATCAACACCGAAATGAGGGCAATGCCCACCAATGAAGCCCGCATCAGGCGCAAAAGCTGGGCATCGCTGAGGCCCGACCAGCGCGGACGCACAAGGTTTTCGGCAAAAACAGTGGCCGGAGCCAACAAGGCCCCACTCGTGGTGCTCATAATGGCCGAGAGCAAAGCCCCAAAAAACAAGACCCTGAGCAGGAAATTGCCATGCAGCAAAACCATATTGGGCAGGAGCAACTGGGGGTCGGCATTGTTTTGCAAAAGCTCTGGATAAAGCACCTTGCCACAAAGCGCAATAAACAAGGGCAAAAAGGCAATGCTCAGGTACATAAAGGCCGAAAGGATGGAGGCCCGCACCGCCGTTTTTGCCGAACGGGCCGACATCACTCTTTGAAATACATCTTGCTGGGGAATAGAACCCAGCCCTATCGTAATCCAAGCCAGAATATAAGCCATAATGGCCTCAAAATTGGCCGGGGGTGTAAAGCGGAAAAAATCCTCGGGCAAGGGTTTACGCAGGGCCTCGAGGCTGCCCACCTCCCAATACATTTGCCCTGCCAGCCAGCTCAAGCCAATGATGATGAAAATTGTCTGAAGGGCATCAGTGATGGAAACCGCCCACATCCCCCCCATATAGGTATAAGCCACCACAATGGCCGCCCCCAGGCTGGTGCCCCAAACGAGGGGCAGGCCAGTGAGCACCTTCAGCACAAAGGCAATGGCCAGCAACTGGGCCGCAATCCAACCAAAATAAGATGGTATCATAAATACCGCGGAAACCCACTCGGCCCGGGAACCAAACCGCCGCCGATAGTAATCATTGAAAGTCAGGATATTGAGCTTGTAAAGCGGACGAGCAAAAAACAAACCTACCAACAAAAGACACAAGGCCGCCCCGAAGGGGTCTTGGATGATGCCCAGCACGCCCTGGGCCACAAACTCCGAAGAAGAACCCATCACCGTTTCGGAACCAAACCAAGTGGCAAACATGGCCGAAGCTGCCACCAGCATCGGCAAATTGCGCCCCGCCAGCACAAAGTCTGTACTCGTCTTGACCCGGCGCGAAGCCCAATACCCAATCCCCAGATTGAGCAGGCAATAGACTATGATAAAAAACAGCAGCATATCCTGAATTTTAAGCCAGTGACCTGGTGCAAAATTAATCCGGAGCAGGAAATCTAAAGGCAATTTTTCTTCCACAAAGTTTTGTTTTGTGCCGCTGAATGAAAAAATAAAATTGTGGGTAGGTATTTTGGAAAAATAATTGTAGCTTTAATCCTTAAAGAATTAAAATAAAGCCTGATTTGTCTAAGTATTTGAAAAAGAGGAGATAAGCAGACCAATCTTTTCCCAGCCTGCCCTTGTTTTCAAACTTTACCTTGTCTGCCACCGAAAACCACAAAATGAAATGATAAGCTTTGACTATTTCCTACTTTTACTGGCCCATTTAGCGGTGCTCACCTTTGTCAGCTATAAAATTGCCCGCCTCCGCAACCGAAACGGCAATAATGACGATGATGATGAGGGCGGCACAGGCTTTGACCTCACCCCCCCCAAGCTGGATTTACCCCCCGGCATTGTCCTGCCCCGGGATGTGCCCGAAGAAATGGAAGCGGTTCATTGAGCCGCATTTCCGGATAGGTAGCTTTGTATCTGGAAAGCGGCCTTGATGGAAGCCCCCGTTTCGCCCAATTGCGCGGCCAGTTGTGTGTAGTCTTGCAAAATCTGAGAATGCCTGGCCCCGCCCGGGCGAACGGCCTGTAAGGCCTTTTTTCAAAGCCTGAGGATGAAAGCCTCCCTGAATCAACTCCTGCACCACTTCTTTGCCCGCAACTAAATTCACCAGCGAGATGTATTTTACCTTGACCAGCAGCTTTGCTATCCCGTAAGTCAGCCAACTCGTCTGATAAACCACCACCTGCGGCACCCGAAACAAAGCGGTCTCGAGCGTGGCCGTGCCTGAGGTAACCACCGCCGCTTCGGCCTGGGCCAAAAGGTTATAGGTATCTTCAAAAATTACTTTTACCCCCGGAAGCGAGGCATAAGGTGCATACTCTTCCGGAGGCAGATTAGATACTCCGGCAACCACCCATTGCACATCGGGAAAATCCTCCCGAATGCTCAACATCCGGCGCAGGATTTTACGCACCTCCTGGCGGCGGCTTCCTGGCAGCAGGGCCACAATGGGTCTTGAGTCTAGCTGATGTTTTTCCCGAAAAAGCAGATGAGGGCAAAAATCCCGAATGGCATCCCAAAGCGGATTGCCTACAAAATCTACCTGATAATCAAACTTTTGATAAAAGTCGACCTCAAAAGGGAAAATGACCAGCATCTTATCTACCACCTGCCGGATACGATGAGCCCGGCCTGTGTTCCAGGCCCAGACCTTGGGCGAAATATAATAAATGACCTTAAAAGGCAATTGCCGGGCCTTCACAAAGTGGGCCATTCTGAGGTTAAAACCCCCGTAGTCTATCAAAATGAGGGCATCCGGGCGATAATCCTGAATATCCTGCTGGCATTCGCGCAAAAACCGGCGAATAGTCTTCAGGTTTTGCAATACTTCCCAGATGCCCATGAAGGCCAGGTCGCGATAGTGGCGTACCAGAATGCCACCAATCGCCAGCATGGCTTCTCCCCCAAAAAAACGAAACTCGGCCTGAGGGTCCTTTTGCAGAAGGGCCTTCATTAGATTGGCCCCGTGCATATCGCCGGAGCGCTCACCGGCTATGAGGTAATACTTCATGTCTGGATGGTAAAAGAATCTTTGCGAGCAAAAATACACGATATTAGTGGGCATTAGTGCCCTTCGGGTGAGGGAAAACCGATACGGAGTGCGTTAGGGAGAAAAAAGTATGTCCCCTCAATGGGCGAATGGTCAGAAAAACTGATGTCGTGATAGGTCTTGAATTTCGTGCAAGCCAGTTGTGAATCATAAAATTGGTGGTCAATTCGTAGAAAAGGGATGCCATTGCGAAAGGTAAAACCAGTGCTGTTGCCAGCGTTTTCGTAGGCATTGTAGAGCGTTTGCCGGAGGGTCTGGTAGGGATAGGTCCAGGGCAGGTCGTTGAAATCGCCGGTGATAAGCACCGGATGAGGGCTTTGGGCTACAAAATCTTTTAAATACCCAATTTGGCTTGCCCGGTTTTGGTTGCCCCTCTGTATGACTCGAAGCAGGTCGCGCCACTTTGCATAGAAATTATTCCAGGTCGTCTCTTGCCGAAGCACCGAGTGCGGGTCAATGGCCAGCGATTGCAAATGCACATTGATAACCCGGAGTGTATCGTGGCCAATCAGCAAATCGGCGTACACTCCGCGCTGAAACCATTGCTTTTGCAGGGGGAAATCGCCGGATTTGAGCATCGGAAAGCGCGACAAAATAACCAGCCCAAAATAGCCCTCCGGGCGGGTGATGGGCGAAGAACGCGTCGTTTGGAAAGAATAGGCCCGCCGAACAGCCAAAGGATAGATGGTGGCCAGGCTGTCCACCGATTCCAAATGATAATACTCTTGCAGGCACACAATTTCGGCCGGATGCTGGCTGAGCCAGGCCAGCATCTGCCGGGTAGTGCCGGGTTTCTGGGTCTGCAAATGCGGATAGACATTGAAAACGTGTACATTATAGCTCAAAACCCGAAAAGATATTGCCCCCTCGGGTGCTGATACCCTCAAAAAGGGGAAAGGCAACAAGGCCCGCCAAAAGCCCCAGCCCGAAAGCAAGACCAACAGCCACAGCCAGGCCAATGAGCGCCTCCGAAACAGGGCATAGACCCAGCAAAGCAGCCCAAAGCCTAATCCGAGTGGCAACAGCATCGCCAGCAGGCTCGCCAAGGGAGATTGCGCCGGACTGACAAAGGCCATACGTATCCAGACCAGCCAAAGCCCGGCCCAAAGCCCCGGCCCAAGAAGATGCCGAAAGATGTTCCAATGCCCCATCATACTTCAAAGATAGGCACTAGTGCCGCCTTGAAGCCCTTATGCTAGCCAAATATCTAATTTTTCGCCTGCCTAGCCCCCAAATAGCGCAGCATTTCCAAAATACAAAAGCCCAGCCATAGATAAATGGCCCAGGCCCACAGGCTGGCCTCCGAAGCATATTCGGGAAACCACTCCCGGTATGCCGACCAATGGGAAGGCCCCGCCGGAATGGCCTCAAAAGGCCGCCCTAAGGGAAGGCTAAGGGCAAAAGCCCAAACGATGAGAGTCCATTTTTCAGTTTTGAGCATCATCAGCATCCCCGTCATCACGAAAGGAAAACCCAGGAAAACAATCCGAGTCATATCGCGCCCGGCCAGCAGACCAAAGGCAAGATGCAAACCGACCAAGCCCAAGAGCCCCCGCCCGGAGGCCGAGGAAGGAAAATGTGTGCCCAGCTTTCGCAAAGCCAGCACGGCCCAAAGGCCATACCCGACCCCAATGGCCAGTACCCATCGAACCAGGTCGAGGGGGTGATAGAGGGTCTCGCGCACAAAAAAAAGCAATGTGCGCAAGCTGCCCTTGCCTTCGCCATCTGCGGCCGGAAAAAAATATGCCAGGCTTTGTTGCTCAATTACTAAAATTATTATCAGCCCAGCCCACATCCATCCCGAGGGTTTGCCCGCTTTCTCATCGGGCTTTGTCAAAACAAAAAACAAGGCCCCTAGCAGGATGAGGGCCAAAAATGATTCTTTTTGGGCTTGCGCCAGCGGAGCCATAAGCCCTATCCAATACCATTTTTGCGAAAGTATAGCCCATAGAAAGCCCGCTCCTACAAAATACAAAGGCACATCTACGGTAATGACATCATAGGCATTGTAGCGCAGCAGGCCCTGAAAATGCCCCAGCAAAATGACCAAAGCCAAGACCCTAAGCCAGCCTGGTATTTGCAAGATAGCCCACACCCGCCAAAGCAAGGGCACGGCCAGACTGGCAAAAAGCAGGGAAATGGCCCAAAAATTATCTTCCGCCCGCGCAAAGGGCAAGCAACTGGCCAAATAAGGCACAAGTACCCGCTGATGAAAGGGAAATTTTACGGCATAGGGCGCAGTGGGCGACTCGAAAAATTGGTAAATCTTATGATATTCATTGCCATCGCAATTTGTGCAATCCAGATATACAATTTCCGCTTGCCAGGCGCGGCAAAGCCCGCCCAAAAATAATGTGAGCAGCCACAGGCCCAAATAAGGAAGCCAGGAAGGGGTTTTCATATACGAGAAGGGGTAGGGGGATACCTACGGCCTTTCCAAATCACGGGTTTTTTTGAAAAAGTGAAATCCAGCGTATAAATGCCCCCCCAACTCCAAATCTCGTAAGGCAAAGCCCAAAGCAAAAGTCGGGCTTGGCCCACCCGGCCCAGCATTGCCCCGGCCAGTGTCATCTGGCCGAAGATTTTGGCCAGGGCCAAACCCAGGGCCAAACCAGTGTGCCAGGGCAACAGACCCAGCAATAAGAAAGGCCAAAGAGCCATTCCCACCCACCCCAGCCGGAAGCCCCAGGGCAGTTGCCAGGCCCCCTGCATCCAGCGCAGCCTTTGTTGCAGCCAAGACCGGGCATCAAGGGCGGGCTGTGTAAAAGCCAGTCGCGACAGATGGGTATCAAAAACAAAGTGAAAACCCTGCCGCCTGAGCGCGTGAAAGAGCTGAAAATCTTCCGTGAGCGAGAAGGGAAATTGGGCATAGCCGCCCGTCGCCCAATAGGCACTCGCCCGGACGGCCATGTTATTGCCCAGCGTGCTTAGCCCAATGCCCAGGCGGGCGGCCGCTCTCAGTTGTGCCTGGGCCAAAGCCCAATCAAAGGCTTGCAAGCCTGCAAAAAGCGGACTGGCCTTATCAGGGTAAGTCCAGTGAGAATACCCACCTTTTGGTCTTCAAAATGTTGCACCGAGTCGAGCCAATGCTTTGGCAAGACCGTGTCGGCATCCGTAAAATACCAGATTTCTCCCTGGGCCTTTTGGGCCAGATGAGCCAGCACATTGGCCTTGCCCCGGGCCTGACCCAGCCGGGTGCTGATGTGCCGATAATGAAACGAAGGCCGCATCCGGATAAATTCCTGAACAAGCCGGCCCGTTTCGTCAGTAGAAGCATCATCGCCAATCCAAACCTCAAAATCAGGATAGTCGAGGCCCTCCAAGCTTTCCAGGCATTTTAGGACATGGGCGGCTTCATTGCGCACGGCCAGCAAAATAGAAATCTTGGGACAATCGCCAACTTTCATAAATGGGCAAACTGAAAGCTCCGGGCCGAAAAATGGGCCAAAAAGCGAGGCAGGGCATAGCGCAAGCTGCTTTCGGCCTTGTGATTGTCATGAAACACCACAATAGAACCCGGGCAAGATTTGCGCTGACTATGAACCCAGCAAGCATCTGGGGGAAGCTTGGCATCAAAATCATAACTCAGAACATCCCACATAATGAGGCGGTAGTGGATTTGCAAAACCTTTTGCTGGGCGAGGGTCAGGCGGCCATAAGGCGGACGAAAAAGCGGCTTGCCTGGCGAGGCCGGGAGCAGGGCCTGACACAGGGCCACATTTTGCAAGTATGCCTGGGTGGGGGTTTTAGCCCCGTTCAGATGGTGATAGGTATGATTAGCCGCCTGGTGTCCTTCGGCCAATATGCGCCCAAAAATAGCCGGATGCTTGCGAATATTATCCCCCACACAAAAGAAAGTAGCTTTGGCTTTATACTCCAGCAGCAAATCCAGGACATACTCTGTGAGACCCGGAATGGGGCCATCATCAAAAGTAAGGTATAGGGTAGGAGGATGCGCTTTCCCTTGCCATTCATAGGTGGCAAAATACCATTTGGCCAAGGTAGGGGTTTTGAAAAGCCTTCTCATCGGTTTATGATTGCGGCATTACCCGACAGGAGAGCAGGGTAATGTCGTCGGGAAAAGGCTGATTTTTCTTAAAATTATTAATCCGGGTAATCAGATGACCGTGCATTTCGGATAGTTCCGTTTGGCGGCGCGACTTGAGAAAAGCAAGAAGCCTATCTATCCCAAATTGCTCTTCTTCGATATTGACCACCTCCGTAACCCCGTCGGTATAGGCAAAAAGAAAAAAGCCGTTGAGCTCCATTAGGGTTTCTTTTTCTAAAAAGGGCAAGGGCGACCAAATGCCCAGCACAGTAGTTCCTTTGTTGAGCAGCCGGGCTTCGGCTTTTTGCTGGTCATAAAAATAAGCTGGATTATGGCCCGCATTGATATACTGAAGGGTAGCCTGAGCCGGGTTGTAGAGTGCCAGGAAGAGAGTAATAAAATGTTCGCCCTGGGCATTTTCGTAGATGGTATGGTTGAGTTCTTCAACGATTTGCAGTAAGTCTTCGGTTTGGCGAGCCAGGGTGCGCAGGGAAGCCTGAAAGTTTGACATCAGCAAAGCAGCGGGCACTCCCTTGCCCGAGACATCAGCAATGCAGATGATGAACTTATTGTCTGGCAGGGAAATATAATCGTAATAGTCGCCGCCAATGAGGTCGTGGGGAAAATAAGTGGCTTTGATGTGGAAGTGAGGGGTTTGGGGCAGTTTTTTGGGAAAAAGCAAGGATTGCACCTTTTGGGCAATTTCCATTTCTTTCTTAAATGCCTCCTGATTGATTTGACGGCGCACCAGTTTTTTTGTTTTCAATGGCCACCAAAATGATATTGCTGAGTGTCTGGACAAAGCGGGCATCTACCTCCTTTCGGTAGCGGTCT
>JAAUUB010000164.1 GCA_012031215.1 Microscillaceae bacterium
GCCCTTTACAAGCGCCACATTTCTGGTTTGTGCCGCGGCTTTGGCTGGCTTGCCTTTTTTTTCCGGTTTTTTGTCTAAGGATGCCATTTTGAGTGGTACACTGGCCTGGGCTTCGGTCATGGCCCAGGCCGACCAGGCTTGGTTGTATGCCGTGCCAGGGGTGGCTTTTCTGAGCGCATTGCTGACCCCGCTCTATGTAGGTCGCCTGGTCTTGCTGGTGTTTGCGGATGAGTTTCGGCTGGATGCGCTGCACCGTAGCAAAGCACCCCTTAAGCCGCATTTGCGTGAGGTAGGGATGCAGATGAAAATTCCGCTTTTCATTTTTGCCCTGGGCAGCTTGTGGTTTTGGTTTTCGCCTCATCCCGCTGAGGCGGCGCAAGGAAGCTTTTATGCGGCCCTGGGCGCGGACCGCAATTATTTTTGCAGGGCCTGGGTCAGACCCAGCTAGAAGCCGCCCGCCAGGCCCATCATACTTTGGCGCTGGCCTTGTCGCTGGGCTTGGGGCTGGCCGGCCTGGGACTGGCCTACGGCTTGCATCGTTTTGGCTTATTCCGGGGGCGCAATTTTCGCAAAACCTTTCGGCCTTTTTTTCGGCTGGGCTACAGTGGCTTTTTTCAAAGTCAGGCATTTCAGGTGGGGCTGGTGCAGCCGGGTTTGCATCTGAGCCGTCAGACCGCCCGTTTTGACCAGTTTGTCCTCGATGGGCTGGTCAACTTTCTGGCTCGGCTTCAGGTGGTGCTGGCGCACGTGCTGGCTTGGTTTGACCGTGCGCTGGTAGATGGGCTGGTGGGCCTTTTGGTCTATCTGGCCCGGAGCCTGGGCAATCTGGCTCGCCATCTTCCCGGACAAACTGCCCAGGGCTATCTGGCCGGGCTGGTGGTTTTGCTGGGCTTGCTGCTCTTGGGCTGGTGGCAACTCGCCTACTGAGGCGGGCAAAAATGAGAAAGCAGGAAAGCGCTTTTGTAATTTTTAAAGAATTTTCTAAAAATTGTCGCCTGGGGGAACGTTTCGAAAAAATATCAGTTATATCCCTTGCAAGATTGAGACACTTGGTCTAATTTTGCAGACTTTTTCTCAAAAATAAACCTTTTCATCTTTTTATTTACGTTTGCCAATGAAAGCTTTAGGAAATCACATCCTGGTGGAATTTTACAACTGTAACCGCGACATTATGAATGATGCGCCTTTTATCGAAAAAGCGATGAATGATGCCGCCATTATGAGCGGAGCTACGGTGGT
The DNA here is from genome assembly GCA_012031215.1 of Microscillaceae bacterium. GTDB lineage: Bacteria > Bacteroidota > Bacteroidia > Cytophagales > Microscillaceae > JAAUUB01. The sequence goes on from JAAUUB010000164.1 coordinate 1,240, forward strand.
GGGTTCTCACTTCCATACCTTCAGCCCTCACGGGGTGAGTGGAGTGGTTGTGATTGCGGAATCGCATCTGTCGATTCATACCTGGCCAGAATACGGCTATGCGGCGGTGGATATTTTCACCTGTGGCGAAACCATTGATGCGGACAAAGCCTTTGAACATCTCAAAACAAGCTTTCAAGCCGGCCATACCTCTACTCTGGAAATGAAACGTGGTCAATTGCACGATATTGACGGCGAACTGCACCACAAACCCATGCCCCACGTAGCCCACGCCTAAGCGGACTGTTCCTATACCCATGACACAATGGTTTAATGAGGCCCTCGATGAATCTATCTTTGACCTGGGGGCCCGCACTTCTATCAAGACAGGACGCACGCTCTTTAAGGGGGAAAGCCCCTTTCAATCGCTGGAGATTGTAGAAACGCCTAAATTTGGGCGGATGATGATTTTGGACAATTGCGTGATGCTGACCGAAGCCCACGAATATGCCTATCACGAGATGATTGCCCACGTTCCGCTTTTTGCGCACCCCAAGCCTGAGCAGGTGCTCATCATCGGGGGCGGCGACGGCGGCACTTCGCGCGAAGTATTGCGGCATCCCGGCGTGAAGCGCTGTGTGATGGTAGAAATTGATGGCTTGGTAGTGGAAAAATCGCGGGAGTTTTTTCCCCAATTGACCAGTGCCCTCAGTGATGCCCGAATGGAACTGCACATTGCCGACGGAGTGGCCTATATCGAAAGCCAGGTCAATACCTTTGATGTGATTCTGGTAGATTCTACCGACCCGGTTGGACCAGCCGAGGGTTTGTTTTCAAAGGCTTTTTACGAAAAAGTAAAAGCGGCTTTGAAGCCCGATGGCATCGTGGTGGCCCAGGCCGAAAGCCCTTACTATTTTCAGAAAACCCAGCGTGAGCTGTATCAAGTGCTGAACGAGGTATATGAGTATGCCACGCTTTATCTTTCGGCCATTCCTTTTTATCCGAGTGGCACCTGGTCTTTTGCCTTTGCTTCTAAGCAATACCTGCCCGAAAGCCAGGCCCGATGGGAGGCAATGGCGGCCATGACTCAGGATTTGCAATACTTCAATCCCGAAATTTTTCGGGCTTGTTTTGCCCTGCCTAATTTCATGCGCCGCAATCTGGTGGAAGCTTAAGAAGAATTTACCCGGCGTTTTCTCAAGAGGCCCGAAGCTTTTGCTTCGGGTCGTTTTTTTTTGATTTGCAGGTATTTCGGCATTTTGTATGAAAATTCCCAATATGCAGGGGTGTCATAAACATCTTGGCTGGGACAGCCCTGCGCCGCTTCAACATCATCGCGAAAATAAGAAGGCCGGATGCTTTTTGTAATGACTGACAAATGTGGAGCGGTGCTAAACTTGCGCTCGCCAAAAGCTTATTTTTTCAATACTTGATGTAAGCACTTTTTTAATAATTTTTCGGGGGTAAATCCTGTTTTACATTACAGAAATGGAGGCTCAGCACATCATTGCTTCGGTACTTTCGGTAGCGCTTTCATAATCTCAAAACTGGGAAGATGCCAAATAGCCATCTGATTATTATGATGAGGTAAAAAGGTCATATCAGTAAAATACAAGAAAAGAATCCAAAAACCCATCATTCATTTATTCCTTGTTTTCTCTATTTGTAAATTGCCCGAGCCGGACCGGGATTTGATTTCCCGGCCGGTTACATCAAGCGCGCTGACCCAGTTTATTCATCCAAATCTCCGTCTTCATCGGCATCGTGGCCATTGGCCGCAAATTTCACCTTTTGGGCGGCGGGCCCCATTCCGGTGATACTGGCTTTGATTTTTTGCTCTATCTCGAGGGCCAGTTCTTCATTGTCGTGGAGCAGATTTTTGACTGTTTCGCGGCCCTGGCCCAGCTTACTTTCGCCATAGGAAAACCAGGAGCCCGATTTTTTGATAATGTTCAGTTCTACGCCCAAATCCAGGATTTCGCCCACTTTTGAGATGCCTTCGCCATAAATGATGTCAAACTCTACTTGTTTGAAAGGAGGGGCTACTTTGTTTTTGACCACTTTTACCCGGGTGCGGTTGCCAATGACTTCGTCGGCACTTTCTTTGATTTGGCCAATGCGGCGAATATCCAGGCGCACTGAGGCATAAAACTTGAGTGCGTTTCCCCCGGTGGTAGTTTCCGGGCTACCAAACATTACCCCGATTTTATCCCGCAATTGGTTGATGAAAATGCAGCAACAGCCAGTCTTGTTGATAGTGCCGGTCAGTTTGCGCAATGCCTGCGACATCAGGCGGGCCTGAAGCCCCATTTTGCTGTCGCCCATTTCCCCTTCCAGCTCAGCCTTGGGCACCAGGGCGGCCACAGAATCCACCACAATGATATCAATGGCTCCGGAGCGAATCAGGTGTTCGGTAATTTCCAGGGCCTGTTCGCCGCTATCGGGTTGCGAAATGAGCAAATTTTCGGTATCGATGCCCAGTTTTTCGGCGTAGCTCTTGTCAAAGGCATGTTCGGCATCAACAAAAGCGGCAATGCCCCCCAGTTTTTGGGCCTCGGCGATACAGTGCATTGCCAGGGTGGTTTTCCCGGAAGATTCCGGGCCATAGACCTCTATCACGCGGCCCCGGGGAATACCTCCCACGCCCAAAGCAATATCCAAACCCAGTGAGCCAGTGGGGATAGCGGCTACGTCCACCACCTTTTCGTCGCTCAGTTTCATTACAGTTCCTTTTCCGTAGGCTTTCTCCAGTTTGTCAATGGTAGCCTGGAGCACTTTCATCTTGTCGGCATTAGCGGCCATAAGCGTCTATTTTTAAAATGATTGGATTGCGGAATTAACACAAAAAAGGCAATTTGGCAAAAGGAAAGCAGAAAAAATGATTACGACCCGCTTTTGCCTAAATTATTACCCAAAAAAAGTGTTATTTTTTAACAATTCCTAATTTTTGCGCAAAAAATATTGCAAATGCTCAAAAAATTAATCACCCTGCTTTTATGGACCGGCAGCCTGGCTCCGGTGCTGGCTCAATTGCCCAATGAAGCCCTGACCGAAGCCTGGCCCTCTTCGGTGGTCTCACCGGGCACGCTCTGGCTCCGGGTGGGGCAGTTTGGCTTTTTGCGCAATAACGAATACTTCGGTTCTGTGGCCTCGGGCGAAACTTTTTTTGGTTATCAAATCAGTCCTACCTTGCGCTACCATGCCCACGCCCGCTTTTGGGTAGAGGCCGGGGTTCAGTTGATTCAGGATTTTGGCCAGGAAGGGTTTCGCGAAATTGCCCCGGTTCTTCGACTGCAATACCGTCTGGATTCCCTTCAGATTATCCTGGGCAGTTTGCAGGCGCATTATGCCCATCGGCTCATTGAGCCACTTTATGCTTTTGAGCAGGGATTGCGCCGGCGTTTGGAGCAGGGTTTACAGTTTCGCTACCAGAGGGGTGCCTGGCAAGCCGATTTGTGGGTAGATTGGCAACAAGCTGTCAATGAAGCCCGCGACCGCCCCGAAATTATTTTTGGTGGGCTGGTGAGTGCCCTGCAATTGGTGCAGAGGCCCTCCTTTCGCCTGGGCTGGCCCCTGCAGGCCACCATCCGGCACGTAGGGGGGCAAGACCTGGCCATCCCAATTGCCCAAAGCAACCAGTTTCATCTGGCCACAGGCTTTCAGGCAGATTGGCGCTTTGGCGGCCATCGTTTTTGGAAGGGCCTGCGAACGGAGAATTACTGGGTGATGGCAAGTGATAGCCCCACCAACCGCCCGGAAGGGGGGGCAAATGGCCAGGGCTGGTATGCCAATTTAGAGGCGCAAACTTCTTGGCTGCGCGTACTTTTGAGTTACTGGCAAGCGAAGGACTACCGGAGCGACACAGGCGGTGAGCTTTTTGGTTCTTTTTCTCGGCTGAGGCCGGCGGTGTATGTACCGGAGCGCAAATTGCTCTGGGTGCGGCTTTTGCGTGATTTTGCCCCTACCCTGACCTGCGTCTGAGTCTGCGCCTGGAGCCTTATCTGGACCTGGAAGCTGGCGAATGGGAATATGCCTTTGGCTTTTATGTGCATTATCAGCCAGGGTTTAAGCTTTGGCCGGGCAAGGCAGCAGAGGCAAACAACCAATGAAATCCATCATTTCGGGGTTCAGACAAGCACCCAACTAGGCCCGCGAAACCGGATTTTGCCAATCTTTCCGGCAGGATGACTATATCCTGGCAAAAATTGCGTACTTTAGAATGTCAGAATCAAAAACCAATTTTTAAGGCATGCTGGGATTAGTGATGCGCTCCACTGGCTCATGGTATGATGTGAAGCGGGACGATAACGATAGTTTGATTCGTTGCCGTTTGCGGGGAAAGTTTAAGATAAAAGGCCTCAAGGTTACCAACCCCATTGCGGTCGGAGATTGGGTTGAGTGGGAATGGGCCGACGACCAGGAAGGCACGGGCTTGATTACCAATATTTTGCCGCGAGAAAATTATCTTATCCGCAAATCAGTCCATAAAACCGGGCATGCCCACATGCTGGCCGCCAATCTGGATCAGACCTTGCTCATCGCGACCCTGGCCATGCCCCGCACCTCGCTGGGGTTTATTGACCGCTTTTTGGTTTCAGCCGAAACCTTCAGGATACCAAGCCGGATTATTTTCAACAAATCAGATTTGCTTAATGAAGACGATCGCGAATTGATAGCTGCCCTGCGGGCCATTTATGAACCCCTGGGTTATCCCTGTTTGTTGGTATCGGCCCTGGACGGGGAGGGCATGGGAGCGGTGGAGGCCCTGCTCAAAGGGCGAAAATCATTGATTTCGGGCCATTCGGGGGTAGGCAAGTCCTCACTCGTCAATCGGATTGCTCCTGACCTGGACCTGCGCACTTCGGCGGTCTCTACTTTTGCCAACAAGGGCGTACACACGACTACCTTTGCCGAGATGTTTGAAATTGCGCCCCAGACTTTCCTCATTGATACCCCCGGCATCAAAGAATTAGGACTAGTGGACATCGCCCCCGAAGAACTAGGGCATTACTTCCCGGAAATGCGCGCCCGCCTGGGCTACTGCAAATATCACAATTGCCAACATACCAATGAGCCAGGCTGTGCCATCAAAGCGGCCGTTGAAGCCCAGCAAATCTCATTTACTCGTTATGAAAGCTACCTGAGCATGCTCAGCGACCAGGACAATCGCCGCTAGAGCCTAAGTATTTTTAGGCCTGGTTTTGTATGTTTAATTTATTGTGTAGTTTAGAGCGAAATTGATTCTTTCAAGCATTTTCCTCACAATTCTGAATATCATGAATCTACACGAGTACCAAGCCAAAGAGCTATTAAAACGATACGGCGTAGGCATTCAAGAAGGGGTGGTAGCCTCCAGCCCCGAAGAGGCCGTCAAGGCCGCCAAAGAAGTCAATAAAGAAACGGGTTCGCAATGGTTTGTGGTCAAAGCCCAGATTCATGCGGGCGGGCGCGGCAAAGGCGGCGGGGTAAAACTGGCCAAAAGCTATGATGAGGTCAAATCGCTTTCCGAGCAAATTATCGGGATGCAATTGGTAACCCCCCAAACTGGACCCGAGGGCAAAAAGGTGCACATGGTCTTGATTGCCCAGGATGTGTATTATCCCGGTTCTTCGGAGCCAAAGGAGTATTATATGAGTGTCTTGCTAGACCGTGCCAGTGGCCGGAATGTGATTGTGGCCAGCACCGAAGGCGGTATGGATATTGAAGAAGTAGCGGAGCATCAGCCCGAAAAATATTGCGCGAATTTATTGACCCCCGCGTGGGCCTACAGCCCTTCCAGGCCCGCAAGCTGGCCTTTGCCCTGGGCCTTTCAGGACAGGCCCACAAAGAAATGGTGAAGTTTATTCACGCGCTATATCGTGCCTATGAAGACATTGATGCCTCGCTTTTTGAGATAAACCCGGTGCTCAAAACTTCGGATGATAAAATCATCGCCGTAGATGCCAAAGTAAACCTGGATGATAACGCCCTCTATCGGCACAAAGACCTGGCCGAATTGCGCGACATACGTGAAGAAGACCCCCTGGAAGTAGAAGCCAAGGAGGCAGACCTCAATTATGTGAAACTGGACGGAAATGTCGGCTGTATGGTCAATGGGGGCTGGGCTGGCGATGGCCACAATGGACATCATCAAGCTTTCGGGCGGGGAACCGGCCAACTTCCTGGACGTAGGCGGGGGGGCCAATGCCAAGACAGTGGAAGCGGGCTTTCGCATTATCCTGAAAGACCCCCACGTGAAAGCCATTCTGATTAATATTTTTGGCGGAATTGTTCGCGGCGACCGGGTGGCCAATGGCGTGGTGGAGGCTTACAAAAATATTGGCAATATCCACGTTCCTATCATCGTGCGCCTTCAGGGAACCAATGCCGAGGAGGGGGCCAAAATCATTGAAGAATCGGGATTGAAAGTAACTTCGGCCATATTGCTCAAAGATGCCGCTCAAAAAGTGAAAGAAGCCCTGGCGACGATATAAAAATCCGACTTTAACTGAAAGCCTTTTGCCCCACCCTGATGAGGGCAAAAGGCTTTTATTTTTTTATAGACCCCAAAAAAAGGCAAAAAACCGAGGGGCTATGCAATGGCCGCAAATCTTCTCTGGGCGGTTTGGTAAAGTTTCCAATACACAATCGGGATATTGAGCACCACCTCCAGAGGCAGATGATAGACTTCGGCATCTTCCATAAAAAACACCTCCAGGGCAGTATGCGGCGAACGAAAAAAGCACTCCGTGCCGAAAAAATCGCCTTTTTTGAGATTTTCTACGGCCCCTCCGTCGCTGGTCAGTAAAACAGCTTTGCCACTTTTAAGCACGTTCAGTCCTGTGCCTTCAAACAAAGGAAAGCTTTCACCTTTGTTGTAGTTTTGAAGTTTGACCAATTGGGCCAGTTTGATATAGACGGGCAGAGAGATGTTTTCGCTGAAAAGCCAGGTATTGCTCAAGACCACCACCGAATGCTCCAACTGATTAAAATCCTCAATCAATTGATGTTTTTTCACAAAATTGATGTACATCTCTACCGGAATCTGAAGAGCATTGATATAACAGGAGGCCTGGCAAGTGGCGAGGGCCTCGTGTTGGTTGCTGTCTATAAAATAACCTACCAGCGAGCCGGCCGAAAGGTTGTTTTCAATCCCTGTTTCGTGATAAACCAATTCAACTGAGCCAGTCAGTACGAGATAGACATGCTTGTAGGTACTGCCTTTGCGGAAGAGGGTTTCACCCGCGTTCATCGATACAGTCGGACAATTGAGCAATGCATTTAGCTCATACTCAGGCACATTGGGAAAATAGAACTTGAGGTATTCATAGGCCGAAACCCGCAAAAAATCGTGGTGGGTTTCTACCAGGGGGTCTATACTGCCAAATGGGGCAAAGGAGCCTATTTCGCGTTCGTCATTGGTGAGGGGCCGCGAGATATGGGCCAGCAGAATTTTTGGGGTAGGGTCAAGGGCAAAGTCAATGGCATCGCCGTGAATCATACCGCCGCCAATGTCAATTTTCTTAAGGTCTGCCGCTTTGAGATAATCACTTTTAGCTTTTACGAGCAAATGCTCATAAGAAGCCTCTTCTGAGCTTTTGTAAATACTGTTTTCCAGCACCCGAAATGAAGAAACATCAGCCAGGTGGGCATAGGTGCGGTAGCGATGCCCCCAAAAAGTCCGAAAATAGAAAATATTGGTTTCAACAGGGTGGGGCGAAAAAACGGGCATAATCTCCAGTCCGTCAATATTGTTCCATTTATTGAGCTGTAGGTCTTGGACATCAAAGAAACGTTCAAAGCTTTCCTCCTCTACCGACATCAGGGCGCAAAGCTTTTTGGCCACCGAAGCCCGCACGAGGGGGCTGGAAAATACTTGATGCGGTGGTCAGAACGCACAAAAGAAATCAAACCGGCAAATGGTCATCGTGGGCGTGGGTATTAAAAATACCGGCCACTTCGTTGATGCTCACTCCCATGGCGTTCAGGCTGGTCATAAGGTCAGGCCCGGCATCCACCAGATAGATTTTGCCTTGAAAAATAATCATGCTGGCCATACAAGGGCGATTGACATCCCAGGCATCGCCTTCGCCTGTATGCACAATGGAGAAATAATCGCGGGTAAGGCGATGATAGCCTAGGTGGTAAGGGGCCTCATACATCTCTTTAGGTTTGAGGTTCAGGTCCACCGTAACCGATTCATCTTCATAGCTAACCTCAAAAATATTGGCATCTTTTCGCCGGATGAATACTCCGGGCCTTATCTCTATGGGTTCTTCTTTGAGGTAAAGATAATCTACCAGGCTTTCGGTAGATTTCAGCTCGCCAAAGGCAAAGCGCAGTTTCACGTGCATCACTTCATCGGCAAATTGCTCGCTGACTCCGGTAGCCAAAATCTCCTCTCGGCTGATAAGGCCATAATTTCCCCGGTAAAAATATTCCAATTGGGCTTGAATCTGGGTTTCATTGCCAATCAAGAGGGGCTTTTGGCCCAGGTTATTGGGGTGGTTGGGAATAAGCATACCCTGCACATACAGCATTTGCAGAATGGGAAACTCGACCAGATTAGACAAAGCACCGTTTTGAATCAGGGTGTCGGCCAACAGGATGGCATTGGGTCCGGTTTCAAAGCGAACCCCATCTTTTTCCACAGCATCAATCAGGCCCCTCTTTTTAAGGTGTTTGACGGTGTCGGCCGGGCAACCACACAAGATTCTTAGATTTTGGGCCTGAATACTTACCCAAAAAATACCGGTGCTGACCTTGACGATATTGATTTTGTTTTGTACCACGTCTGCAATGCGCTTGGTTTAAGTGCTTATTCTATGATAAGTAAGAATTAAAAATGCAAGTAAAACAATTCCCTAAAAAACCGCCAACAGAAAAGGCTATTTTTTATTTTGAAAGGCTATTTTTGTGATTTACACCTTCTGGGCGAATTACAACAAGGATTTAGCCAATGTTTGCCTTTTGTGCCAATTTTTCGTAAAAACGCGGGTTGGGACGTATGCCCTGGCCCTCCTCTGATAGTTCACCCTGGATTGCATCAACAAAATACATCGGTATTTCGCCTTTTCCTTTTGCATTCACTAAACCACGGGATTGGCACACAAAAAAATCTTTCACCAATTCATAAGTGCTTGCCGAGATGTTGATGCGATTCACCACGCCGCTGCTTTCAAGGCGGGAGGCGATATTGACCGTATCGCCCCAGATATCATAGACAAATTTTTTTTTGCCAATCACGCCGGCAATCAAAGGCCCGGTGTTGATGCCAATCCGTACCTCCCAGTGGGGAATTTGCCCGTTGGCAATGGGATGCTGAAGAAAGTTGTCTTTCATAAATTGCTGCATTTCCAGGGCAGCCAGGACTATGTCAATGGGATGGCGATGATTGGCGACCGGAATTCCGCCCGCACACATATAGGCATCGCCAATGGTTTTGATTTTTTCAATATCGTGGTGGTCCATGATTTCATCAAAGGCATTAAAGTAAAACTCTAAGGCCCGTAGTACTTCGGCAGGCGACATCACTGCCGCCGATTCAGTAAAGCCTTTTATATCGGCAAATAAAACCGATGCTTGTTCGTATTGATGCACCTCGGCCCGGCCTTTGGCTTTGAGTTCGTCGGCCACCTCTACGGGCAGTATATTGAGTAGCAGCTTTTCCGATTTTTCTTTTTCTTTCTCAATCAAATCGCGCTGGCGTTCTAGTTCGCGGCTTTGTTCGTTCATTTTTTCTTCGTAATAATTTTGCCGCCGAGAACGCTTGATGAGTACTGCCAAAATTCCTTTGACAATTTCTATCCGATTGGCCATCAGCTCATAAAAGGCATCTTGGCTCAGGCGTAGCAGCCGGGTACTGACCACAGCCGTTACCGATGCCGAGCGCGATTTGGCATCTGATTCAAGCAGGAATATTCCCCAAAAACCTGCCCCTGGCGCAAAACCGCAAAAACATAGTTGCCATTCGTGTACCCGCACTCGCCCTTC
>JAAUUB010000165.1 GCA_012031215.1 Microscillaceae bacterium
AAAATTAATAGCAATGACTTTTTAGAACAACAACAATGCCAAGGGCATAGTATCTGGCTTCTGAGTCGTAAAAAAGTATTCTATTGATGTAGGAACACCTCCCTCATTCGGCATAAGCCTCATAATCAGCATTTTAACCTTTCATTTTTTTACTGATTTTTCCCTGAGCTTTCGCCTCAAACCCCGGTGGAGGATGTAAACGTGGTGAATGAAGTTAGACCAGAAGCCAAAGTGCTTATGCAGGATAAAGGCCCGGTCTATCCAGGAACGAAATCGGTTACGACTGGAAAAACCTCCCTGACGGAATACGGTTAATATCTGTTGGCTTGCATGCACGGAGCGGCTAGCTTTGAGGGCACGAATTATCCAGTCAATATCGCCACTGTAGTGGTGCTTTAAATTATAAGTCGGCGCAATTGCCTTTCGCACCAAAATGGCCTGATGGCATACTACCATTCCGTAGGCAAAATCCTGCCAGCGTAGATTTTCAGGTAATTGGTGCGGCATCACCTCACTCCTCAATCCCAAAGGAGTGCCATCTGCATCCGTATAAAGGGCCTCACCATACAAAATATCGGCATTGGGATTTTGGGCCATTGCTTTGGCCAGGGTCTCAGGCGCAAAAAGGGTATCGCCAGCATTCATAAACCAGACATATTCTCCCCGGGCCAGGGCCAGGCCTTTGTTCATGGCATCATAAATGCCTTTGTCTGGCTCACTTACCCATTTCCGAATCTGGGAGGCATATTGCTGGATGATGGCCAGTGTGCCGTCGCTCGATTTTCCATCCACTACGATATACTCAATGGCCGGATAGGTTTGCTGCAAAACGCTCTGGATAGTGGCCTCGAGGAGCCTGCCGGCATTAAAGGTTACAGTGATAATACTGACCAAAGGAGAAGAGGCTTGTTCCATTGTGAAGCAGGTCAATTTTTGCAATACAGGAAACCAAAAAGAGTGTTTTACCAAATAGAGTATTTCATCCTTTGCTGGGAATATTTCTCATTTTCAAGACAGTCATTGATGCCCTTCTAATGGCCGTTGATACCCAAATTTGGCCTGTTTGGGTTTTTTGCTCTCTGGGCTTATTTCTTTGGCACATTTTTTAATAATATTCTGATAGATGTAAGAAAAAACCCTAAAAACCCTATGATACAGGAAACCGATTTAGAACAATTGTTTGACGAGATACTAGAGGCCTTGAAAGACGCGGATATTGCCCGTGCCGAAGCTGAAAACCAATTGGCTCGGGTGTATGGTGCCTATTTCCGACGCTATAAACTCCGTCGCGAGGCCTGATTTTTTCATAGCATCTCTGATTCAACCATTTTTTTTTGTTTTTTCCCAAAATTTCTGACGTACTTTTTTAAAAATTAAACTGTACCTGATTGTCTTTCGCGTCCACTTCAATCACCTGATTTTTGAGCTGGGGCAAATCCATCAGGGTGCGGGCCAGGGGAGCCACCACCAACCGCTCTATTTCGCGTTGTAAGGGGCGCGCTCCGTATTTTTTATCAAAGCCCACTTGGCCAAGATAGGCAATCAATGCCTCCGTAAACCGAAGGCTGAGCCCTCTTTGCTGAAAACCTTCTCTTTTATCAATTTGTGCCAGTTCATAGCGGCTGATGTCGTGAATGGTTTTTTCATCCAAAGGACTGAAAATGAGGCAGTAATCTATCCGGTTATAAAATTCGGGGCGGAAGAAAGCCTTGATGTCCGCTTCGTAGTCGTGCCCCTGATACTGTCGGAAACCCAAAGAGCTACGCTGGGTAGTGCCTAAGTTGGAGGTCATAATAATGAGTGTATTGCGGAAATCCGTGATGCGCCCGGCGGCATCCAGGAGCAAGCCTTCATCCATTACCGTGAGCAAAGCATCAAAAATAAGGGGATTGGCTTTTTCAATTTCATCAAAGAGGACCACACTAAATGGGCGCTCGCGGACATGCTGCACCAGTTTACCTTCGGGCCCAATCAGGCGATAAATCTGGCCTGGGTGTTGAAACTCGCTCATATCCAGGCGAATCAAAGGGCGATAGCCCTGGCCCATTCCAAAGAAAAACTCCGAGATGGCTTTGGCGGTGGCTGTTTTTCCAACCCCCGTTGGCCCGGCAAAAATCATGGTGGCGATGGGTTTATTGGGGTCATTGAGCCCGGTTTTGAAAACCTTGATGATGGCACAAATCTTGTCGATGACCTGGTCCTGGCCCTTAATACGACTCAGAAAAAACTGGCGCAGCTCCTGGTCATAGAGCGGTTTGTCGTCGCGCAGCAGGGTATCAGGAATACCCGTTTCGTGGGAAAAGATTCGGATAATATCCAGGTTCTCGAGTTTCTTATGATTTTCCTGCAAGGCTTGGTTCACACAGGTTTGCATAAATTTGACTGCTTTGCCGGGAAAGCTTTCGTAACGCGCGAAGCGGTCTAATAAGGCGTAGGCCGTCTCGAGGGCAGAAGGGCTAAACTCCATTTTGAGATTTTTCTGAACATATTCGGCAAAATAGCGGAAAATGCGTAAGCTGGTTTCCATATCCATTTCCTCTATCCAGACTACCCGGAAATAATCCACAAACCCTGGCATGAGCCGCCGCATGGCCTCTAGTTGCTCCGGAGTCAGTTCGGCCAACAGGCGCAGCTTGCCCTGGCGCACAAAGGGCATCATAAAAGCCGCCATAGAATCTTCGGCTCCTTCACCGCCCGTGGTGGCCAGGCTCACGAAGTTCTCGACCCAAAGCAGGCCCCGTACCGAGGACAAATCGTAAATCAACTCTTCACATATCATCTGCCATTCGCCCAGATAGCGGGCCTTGGCGGTGATGCGGGCGGGAGAACTTCGCCAGAAGGTATGTCGCTCGATGGCATCATACGACTTTTCGCGGTTGTGTACCCGCCGGATAACTTCTCGCAGCACCGCACTTTTGCCCACGCCGCTTTTCCCTACCACCAGCACATTGCTCCGCTCTTCTACGAGCAAATTGATGATTTGATTGACTTTATCGCCTCTTTCCCAGGTTTGGTCAGGATTGGCCGCCCGGTTTCCTTTGTGGGCGTAGGGCAGATTTTCGGCCAGCGTAAAAAGATTCGGGACAGTATTTTTGAGATTAAACTGCTCTTTTTGAATTTGTTTGGGTTTATTCAGGCGAGCCGACACAGTTTCAAGCCAGGGGGTTCCGGGCAGCATCAGTTTATAGAGTGCTTCGGGGGTCATTCCAAAGAGCACTTCCCGGGCAAAATGCTCGGCCAGTTTGGGCAGATCTTTTGGCTCGTAGTAGTAAAAATTTCGGTTCAGGGAAGGCAAATAACATAAAAAATAGCCTTGATCCGTTGGGCCATAGACCGCCGTAACGCTGACCTCGATGGTCTCGATGACTGGAAAAATACGTTCTTCTTTTCGGTAATGTGGTCTTAGGGGTATGACAAAGGTCTTTATCTTCGCTTGGGCCAGGCGGGGCACTGAAAAATCCGACTCCCGCAGTTTTTTCTCAATCATTTCGGTAAAAGCCGCTTTTAGGCTGCGCAAATCACTGGCAGCCATCTGATAGTCTTCGTCCACTAATTGGCCATAGAGCAGGTCGGGGCGCACTTGCCAGCAAAGGAGAGGGTATTCGTAGGTTTCCATGTTGTTGTGCTAAAATTTGGGCAATTATACACTTAGGCAGAAGGGGCAGGCAAAATAATCCCCGCTCCTTCGGGCAAATTGGCAAAGAGCCAGGATTGAATTTCTTTGGCCGTAAATGAACGGGAAATAAGCCCGCTTCGCAGGTCGGTAATCGTATCCAGTTCGGCAGATTCAGGTGGGTAATGGTATAATCGCAAAATAGCCGCCATGCCGGGGCGGCTTAAATCAAGACCTGGGGGAATTTCGGGGGCCTCCCGGCGAGCTTGCGCCAGGGCCTCTATCTGAATGGCAGCCACCTGGCCCACTTGCAGCGGGTACAGCCGCACCTCAATAGGCAAAATGCTGCCCGAGGGATACATACACATATGAAATCCCACTTCGCCTTCAAACAGGGTGCGCACCCCGGCTCCCCGCAGGCGCAGATAAACGATATTGCTTTCGGGACTTTCCAAAGGCTCCAGGCCAAAACCTCTTTGGTATAGCTCCCCCAGTTTTTTCACTTCCGGCTGGCCGTAGTTCTCAATGCAAGAACGTACTTCCAGCAAAATTTCTTCTACGCCATATTTGCGCCACTCGGCCAAATAAAACCGATGCCAGGCCACCCTTTGGGCCATCTCAGCATAAAGGGCGTTGGTTTCATTGACAATGCGCTCAGCCGATTGAAACACCTCGCTGAGGTATTCCTGAATCTGAAGGTGAGAATACAATTCCTGTAAATGGGCTTTTTGGGTTTTGCCACCGCGTTTTTCCTGGCGGAGCATTTTTTGATTTGGCACACTTACTTTAAACTGCGCCCCCGAAAAGTCGGCCTCGGGCTTAAACGCATATTCATACAAAATGCTTCGCAGTTGGGTTTCGGTATCCAAGACCTGGTCTTTGAGCTGCAAAATGCTTGGCTCCGTGGTCAAGTCTTCCAGATTATTGCCCAGCAAGGCTTTCAATTGTTCTACTTCCTGCAAGAGCACTTCAAAATGTGAGGGAGCCAGTGCTTCTTGAGGCATCTCTATAAAATTGGGCTTTTCCCGGGGCAGGGCATGCACCAATTTTACCAGGTGAGGATACAATTGCTGGTTTTGGAGATACAGATTAAAGATAATGGGCGTATCAGGGTGTAACTCAACCAGTTGCCCCGCCACCAAGACCGTTAGTTCTTTTTCAATTTGCCTTTTCAGGGCTCTTCCGCCCATTTCGGGGTCAAAGCCCTTGCTAGCAATGCTTTGCAAGACTGGCTCCGACACGTTCAGGATGGTGTGTCGGCGCAAAAAACCGTGCCGCCGGAGCAGGTCCCGAATTTGAAGCCAGGCAATTTTGCCGATGTGTTCCGCATTGAGTTTATTAAAAATGACAATTTTATCAATGCGGTTGATAAATTCGGGGCGAAAAAAATCCTTAATGGCTTTTTCGTAAGTACTGCTGGCCAGGTCTTCCCTTCTTTGCAGGTTGATTTCTTTGCCCACCCGCTCGGCGCCCAGGTTAGAGGTCATGATGATAATGGTATTGCAAAAACTCACCGTGCGGCCCAGGGCATCGGTCAAGCGACCTTCTCCCAGTACTTGCAAGAGCAGATTGTGCACATCAGGATGGGCTTTTTCTATTTCATCAAAGAGCAAAACACAATAAGGATTAAAGCGAATTTTGGTGGTAAGAAGCCCCTCCGGGTTATAGAAATCGCCCACCAGCCGACTTACCGAATGACCGTCGATAAATTCATTCATATCAAAACGGACCAGGCTTTCTTCATGGGTAAAGAGAAAGCGGGCCAATACTTTGGCGGCCTGGGTCTTGCCCACTCCGGTTGGGCCAATGAATAGAAATGAGCCAAATGGGCGGTCGGGGTTATTAAGTTGGGCTTTGATGAGTTCGAGGGCTTCGGCCAGGCACTGCACCGCCTCGGCTTGCCCAATCAGTCTTTCGGAGAGATATTCCGCAAAAAAATTAGGCTTATAAATCACAGCCGCATCGGTGAGGTCCTCGTTAAGATGAGTGCGCTCGCTAAACTCCTCAAGGATATTATAATCTTCAACCACCATTTCTTTGTATTTGGCGGCCAATTGGTACAAACTTTCGGCCACACTGCCCAGCAAGACTTCATTGCGATTGAATCGTTTTGCAAACTGATGAGGCTGAGCAAGGCATAACTATCAATGGTAAAGCTGTTTTGGTCTTCAAGTCGCTTACGAATGCGGCTGATGATGCTTAAGGAGGTCTTTTCGTCGGGTTCCTGAATTCTGATAACCTTAAACAAATCGGTAAAGCCCCTATCGAGCTCGGAGGCTAGGTCCCATTCTTCGGGGCTTGCCTCAAGAATGATTTGCAGTTGGCGGTTTTGCAGGTAAGGCTTGAGGACATCACTCAGGGTCATCTCATTTTGGGCCGATTTGCCAATGCGAAAAAGGGCAATCACATTGCTAAAGTAGAGCTTATCCTGGCGGCCCACTTTGGGCACTGGCTGCATCACAAAACGAATGATGGCTTCCATCCGGCGTTGCCACATCCCGATGATGCTCATGCCTGCAATCACCCGTGAGGGGTCTATCTCCCAAACATTGTCTAAATGAAAAAAGGTACTCTCGGCATTGGCTTCCAGGTAGCGAAAAACGGCCTCCTCCAAAATCGCGGTTTTTCCTACCCGCCGTGGCCCAAGTAGCACCACCGGGGCATTCTCCCGGTTGTAAATCAGGCGTTGTAGCTGGCTTACGAGTTCTTCCTGGTAGTAGGCTCTCGATAGTTCATAAGGAAATTTATCATTGAGTTCATACCCGACCCGCATAATCTCCTGGTTGCCTTCAAACTCGGTATCAGGCCTAAAAAACTGCCGAAAAAAAATCCTGGCCTCCCTCTTTGAGCTGCACCTTTTCGTCGGTGATGCTCTGCGGAAAATCCAGGGTGGTAAAAAAATCCTTTTCATCCGCCTGGTAATTGGCCAAATCAAAATTATCTTCCTCTTCGCGCCGAAGCTTACGGAGGATTCTTTGTACCTGGGTCTGGGCTTCTTCCAAGATTTGGGCCAGGCGTGGGTTTTCGGCCTTCGGGATAAAAGTGAAATAATCAAAAGAAGGCAAACACACCAGGGTATAGCGGCCCTGGGTGTACCAGACCGTCGTGATACGGCCTTGAAAATACCAGGTGCCAAAGCTAAACTCCATCGGCAGGTGCTCAAAATGAAAATCAGGGTTGAAGCGATAGGGAAGGATTTCTTCTAAGTTTTGCCGGTTGAGCTTAAAACTGGCAAACTGTCGCCGGATGGTCTGGGTAAGGCTTTTAAGGGCTTTTTCATAGCGCTCGTGCGTAGCAGTAGGCCCCCGGAAAAACAAAGGGCGAATGCGATATTCGCTTTGGCGGTATTGCACCCAAACCGGAAATTCAAAATGTAAAGTGGACATAGATGATGTTGTATAGAACAGCTTCGGGCATTAGCGGTTTGAAAATAAATCACAAGTAGGGAAAGTCCTAATTTTTGACCAAAAAGCCTCTCCGAGGGCTCGCATTTTCACCAGTATCTCAAAAACAAGCAATAAAAAAACCTTCGCAGGCGGCGAAGGCTTCTTACTGGGGCTCAGAAGAGCGGTTTATTTTCCAAAACTACTGCCCCGTGAGCGCGAAGAACTACCTGTGCGTGAAGTACTTCGGCTTGTGCGCGCGCTACTGCTTCGGCTATAGCGCGAGGGATTGCTGGCTACCTTTTGTTTGAAAGAAGAAAGTTTTTGCATTTGTTGTTTGCGTTGGAAAAAGTTAGGGTTAGAAGCCCGCGTGGCCGGGCTGTTGGTTCCGTAGCGATTATTACCGCTTCCATAGTAGGGCTGGTTGCGAGTACTGGGATTGCTTCGGTAGGTTTGATAGCCCGAGTAGGTGTTACGATAAGTTGGCCCGGCCATCATGTTGAACATCGTGCTCATGAACATGTACTGGCCATAGAAAGCCCAAAAAGAATTACCGCTGTTATCGTTGCGCCATTGGCCATAGCGCTCATTGCCTACATACCCATTGAAGCCAGGCGGCGAGGGTACTTTGTGTATAGTACCATCCGGCGATTTAGAGGCCAGCTCGAGGCCCATATTGTCCAGGTTTTCGGCAAAAAACACCTCATCTACATTGACCCATTCGGTGGTTTTGGGCTGGGCGGTACTGTCTTCGGTATTGACCGTGATGCGGTATTTATGCTGATAAAGGTCCTTGTCTTCGTCCACTTGCATATCAAAGAGCACGATAGAAAACGTTTTTTCGTCCATCATATCGCGCACCATTTTGTCCACGGGGCTTGGGCCAGTGTAGCGAGGTTTGCTTTCACAAGCCCAAAGGGCCAGAACCAGGGTGGCAAGCATTAAAAACCATTTTGTGTTCATTTGTGGGATTTTCATTGGCGTATTGGAGAATTGGGTTTGCATAAAAGAAATAACAAAAATAAAGGCTTAGGGCATAATAATATTAGAAAACTCAAATTCCTGGACGACCTTCCCCCGCGAGGCCTCAAATTCTTCTTCCCCCCATTGTTCAATAGTAAGAATGTTTTTTTGGTCGCGGTCATAATAGAGCCAGGAAACCAGTTCCGTCCATTTGTCATTGTTTACATTGCGCCAGTAACCAATGCTTTCGGATTTGCGATAATAGGTTTCGCCCTGATAAGTGAGTTTCATGGGGGGAGTTTCATTGCGAATAGTATAGCCGACCACATCCTCCTCTATATCGTGGATGATGATTTTTGTAGATACAGAAATAAAGAGGTCATCGCCATCTTCCACACTGAGGTAAATTTTTTCGTCGGCGGTGGTAAGTAAAAATTCATCGGAGAAAAAATTATCGCCCCAGTCGTATTCAAAAACTTCTCGTACCTCCCAGGTTTTCAGGTCATAGTCTAAAAAAGCCCCTTGCACCAAATCGCGCACGGTAGCCTGGGTAGGGTCAAAAGCCTGGCCCGCGTCCTCATTTTTCTTTTTCTTGAACCATCCTAAAACCATAAATATATCTTTATTTAAATTGGTGATTCCAAATTACGAAATTTCTCCTAAAAAGTAAATCCTTTTTGGAGAGAAATAAGACCTGAAAGTAAAGCTACTTTCAGGCGCATAAAGTTCCTTGCCCAGATAAGAAAAGACAGCCGCTTAGTTTTGGTCAATAATTTCTATTTCTTTGCTTGGGTTTTTGACTATCGGGGCGGGGTTTTGACCCGGCTCGTCCGAGTATGGCCCTGGCAATAGGGGCAATGGCTCAAAATATTGCTGGGTATAGAGTTTTTCGGCAATTTTAAGAGCTACCTTTCCCGCCCCCGGGCCCAGGTTGAGCAGTTCGTTTTCTTCTAATATAATCACCCGCCCCAGGCGATAGGCCAATAACTTGGTGAGTACCACCGCCTGATAGATTTTAACCGCAAAGCTTTCAAAACTTTGCTGGCTCATCAAAATAAAATCAGGATTGAGATACGCGATTTCCTCTTCGTCTAGCCGCTCCATGTTTTCGTAGTCGTTTGCGGCATTTTTGGCTCCGCACATCCGAATAAGGGCATCGGGAACGGTGTTTAGCCCGGCAAACATCATCGTCTGGGGCCCCCGGGCGTGTACATACAGCACCCGGAGCGAATCTTTACGGCTTTTACGCATCTTGCGGATTTCGCTCAGGTCTTTGTCCAGGTTTCTTATGAGCAGTTTGGCCGTATTGGGTTTATTGAGCTTACGGCCCAGGTCGGTCAAAAACAATTTTAAAGAGGCCACATCTTCCGGCTGACGATATAAAAAATAAGGCAGTTTCTTTTGCGTAATGGCCTGCACCACCTCCTCCGGGCTTCCTTCCCAATCCGAAAAAATCGCATCTGGCTTGTGCCTCAGGAGATGGGCGGCTTTGAGGGTATTTTTATACCCTACTTTGGGGAGCTTAAGGTGCGGAAGGTGAGGATAGGAGCGGTCAATGGCTACAATGCGGTCGCTGTCCCCAAAAGCCCGTACGGCATCGGTCATCAATTCGCCAATACAAACCAATCGCTTGAACTCAGCAAAGCGGGCCTCGTTTTGCAAGGCCTCTTTTTTGGCCGCCAATTTTGGGCTGTTTTTTTTGAGAAGAAGCGTCTTGCTTAGACTGACAGGCCGTTAGGCAACAAATGCCTACACCCAAAAAATAAAACCCAAAAATTAAAAGCCGCATGATAGGGAATGATTTAAAAATCGCCTTCCAAAAAAAGCCAAAATCCTGAAATCTTCCAATATTTTGCGCGTAAAAGGCCGCTTAAAAATCACGCATATCTTCCTGGAACCGCCGGGCATAAAAATCCGCATTGTTTTTTATCTCCCCCAGCTTATCGTTGAAGCGGCTGTCTTTGGCATCAATAATATTACGGTCAATCATCAGATTGACACAAAGGCCTTGCTCAAAATAAGCGTGCAACTCTCGGAAATTGTATTGCCCTACATCGTTTTGCTTGTCGAAGCAAAAATAAGCTGGCCGTCATTGTCAAAAGATATTCAGTATAATAATTTTTCGGTCCGATTTTGGTGATGACCGTTACCATCCGACAAATAGGCGTATCACACCACGCCCTAACGGTTTGATTTTAGTGCATCGTTATTTGGAATGGACGGTTCGGCCCCACCCCAACGGATGGGGGGTGTACGAAAATGATACCTTACGCTATGTTATTCCCCCGATGCCCCTTGCATGGATTACATGGAGTACGGAGGCAATTCAGTTTATCTATCCCACAGAAAATGGGCTGGCATGGGTAGATATGGAAACCAATAACGAATTAACTATTACGGACACAGTGGACACCGCGCCGGTGTGGTCGTTACCTTTGTGGGTCGTATTACCTTGAATTTGCGTTTTTGGTGCATTAAAAGGACAATCAATACAAAATCGTTCCATTTATTGCATGATGATTAAAGGCATTTTGCGGTGTATAAAGTTAAAGTATCGGTTCCCGCCACAAGTATTAACCTCGGTCCCGGTTTGCACGTTTTAGGATTAGCGTTATCGTTGCAGACCACGGTGGATTTTCAAATTCGCTCGGATGATGAGTTACGAATTAGTGTATCGGGCGAGGCCAAAGATCATATTCCAGCTAATTTTGATAACCCCGCTTTACGTGCAGCCATGCGGGTGTTCCAACGATTTGAGCGCGCCCCTTTTGGTTTACAGATGAGCATTTATAATGCGATACCCGTTAATGTGGGTTTTGGCCTACGGACGGCGCTCATTGTGGGGGGACTAGTCGCGGCGAATAACTTGATTGATGCAGGCTTGCCGCGTGACGAACTCATGCAGATGGCCTTACAATTTGGATTGGCACAACCGCGGGTTGTCACCACAATCTTAGGTGGGTTAAGTATTTGCGGCGATCCAGATACCAAGGACTTGTTTTATCATAATTTTGAAGTGATGCCGTTGCGGGTGGTGGCGGTCTTGCCCAAGTTGGCGAATTTCCACGAAACAACGCGGACTTTGCCCAATCAAATTGACCTTAACAACGCGATTTTTAACATTGGCCGTATGCCGTTGCTAACTGAAGCATTGTGTTATGGC
>JAAUUB010000011.1 GCA_012031215.1 Microscillaceae bacterium
TTTTCCCGAGGCAAGGCAATTGCTTGACCCCCGGCCGGAACACTAACCTTCTCTTAAAGTTTGCGTTTTTATAAGAGAAAATTTTTTTGTACACCATTCATTCACCCCAAATATTCTTTGA
Organism: Microscillaceae bacterium; assembly: GCA_012031215.1. Classification (GTDB taxonomy): domain Bacteria; phylum Bacteroidota; class Bacteroidia; order Cytophagales; family Microscillaceae; genus JAAUUB01. The sequence goes on from JAAUUB010000011.1 coordinate 122, forward strand.
AATGAAAAAATGTCTGATTTTTTTGATGCTTTGTCTCAGTTTGGGCTCTTCTTTACGGGCCCAGGTATATGTCAATGGGATAGACATCAATCAGCAGCCTGACTTAGTATATATCGAGTTGATTGTGGATAACCGGGCCTTTCAAAGACAGCCCTTTGCGGTTATTGACCATGGACAACTTATTTGGCCCTCTTTTCAGGATGACCGCATAACCAATGCCCAAGGTGAGCCTATCCGTTTTAATGGCGAAATGGCTATTTTCAACTTCCTTTACAAAAATGGCTGGCAACACGAAATCACGTACAGCAAGGAAACCTACGCGCTCCATATTTTTAAGCGCCGGGTGATCGGAGCGGAGGTAGATTTTGGGCATTAGTCTGTTTGGGGCGGGTGATAGCCAAAACTTCGTCGGGGTTATGGACGGGAGGATTTCAAGCAAATTTGGCCCATCGCGGGAGTGATGGGCTAATGTATAAACCGACTCAGATTCATCGCCCCAGAAGCCAGTTGAGGGCCTCCTGGTGTTCTGAAAAAAATCGCTGATTGGCGCGAATTTTTCCTTCTCCTTCTTCCACAATTTGTTCTACCGAAAGCTGCACAATAAAATCTTTGCTCATCAAAAATGCCCGCTTGCGCAGGCCTACTTTTTCGTAGGCCATTCGCACGGTATTGCTCACCCAGGCCTGCAAATCAGGGTTGATGGTGAAATACGCCTGGCGGGTATCGAGCAACACAAAGCGTGGATGGGTGCGCTCCACTTCTTCCACATAGCGCAAGACTACTTTTTTATACTCTTCTTCACTCATTTCGTAGCGGGTTTTCCAGGTGCTTTCCAGTACCGCATTCTTGAAGTCAAAATGGAAGGAAATGAACGGATCGATTTGCATGCGTAAAAAAAAATTTTGGAATCGTATTTACGAGCAAAATTATTACAAAGAGTTTTAAATGATGGTGCAAATAAAAAGACAAACTGACTTGAGTGCTTTTTTGATAAAAAAATGAATTTTTCTTTTAATTTTTTTAAAAAAACAGAAACAAAGAAAAAACAGGAAGGAAAAAAATCAGAGATTTAAAAAATAAATATCTGATTTTCAAATTCTTAGCTGAGTACGACAAAAGGCAGTTCTTTCTAAAGTGCGAAAGCCGTGGAACTTGAAGAAATATCCAGGCCGGAGGAAGATTACTTGTAAATCGTGATTTTGAGCAAAAAATACTGATGCCTATAGTCAAGGGGTACAAACTCAAACTGAAGGGGCTGTTCTGATTTGCGCGCCATTTCGATAAACCCCAGCCCTGCGCTGTTGCGGTCGCGGCTCGGATTTTTGAGATTGCCCCGAATGGCATCTTTGTACGCTTGTTGTTTGCCGTACCAATCCAGTTGATTGAGACCTTCCAAACGCTGGCGCAAAGCCTCTACCCGGCTTGCCTCTACCAGGTTGCCCGAGGCTATCTGGTATTTATCGGCCTGGCGGTCAAGCACAAAGCAGGGATTGACTTCCTCGTCTGGGGAAGGGCTGGCATATTTGGCAATATTTTGCAGGGCTTCGGTTACCACATTGAAGGCCTTACGCGTGATTTTGAGTTTTTCCCCAAAGCCATCCATCTGGGTTTCAAGGTCATTCAGAATCTTGAGAATAGCCTCCTGGTTGAGCGGGGCATAATGCTCTAAAATAGGATTTTGAATATCCATTGCATTTTTGAGCTTATCCAAAAAATTTTGCGCCATAAGTTAGGAGTTCTATTGCCAATGTGATGTGAGTACACCCAAAGATAAAATTTGTGCCGCAATTTTTCTAACAAAAATGAAAATCTTTAGAACTCAATGAGGGCATTGCGAGTGCCTCAAGGTTGAAGATGGATTTCAAGCTGCCCGCCCAGGTAGGCCCTTACTTTGAAAAGGCCATCCTCAAGAGAGGCCTGGTCAAAGTAAAAATCAGCGACCTGCCCGCGCATCACCGCAATTTCATTCAGGCGGTAGTAGGCCAGGCTTTTTTCTACCTCTTGGCGCACAGCGGCCACCTGTTCGGCCATGGCCTCTTCAAAAGCCAGGCGAATTTGATTTTTAATTTTTTTAGCAAAAAGCCATCGCACAAATCCCGATACATTGACCCTGGCCTCTTCGGTATTGTAATCAAAATCGGCCACGGTCAGCCTTTTCTGAACCGGGTCAAAAACAGGCCGCCCCGACATATACACCCGTCCCGTAACGGTTCCTTCCAAATCCAGGGCCAGCCGAAAAAACACCCCTTCCCCCTGTATGTCCAGGTCTTTGACCAAAATCTGGTAGCGACCATTGCGGAAAGAATAGGGCGAGCGGGTAAATATTTCGCGGGCTTTTTCTACGGCTTTGGTGCGCGGCGTATAGGCTTCTATCCAGAGTTGGTTGCCAGTTTGGTAGTCTCCCTCTTTCAATTTGGCCTTTGGAAGAGCCACTTGTGAAACCGCGTCGGGCATCTGGGCCAGAACCCCCCGGCTAAGGGCCTGAATGGCCAGGGGTACTTCCAGATGCGCGGCCTGGTATTGAATGGGATGCAGCCAAACCTCCTGGGGCACAAACCAAAGCCAGGTTTTGTCGGCTCCCCATTCAGAAGTGGCCACCGGGGTTTGAAAATAGGTCCAGGCATCCCGGATTTGGGCCCGAAAATCCAGGCTTTGGCTGATTTGCCTATCTACTTCGGCCAGCAGGCGGCTTTCGTTTTGGGCAATGATGCGGTCTAAAATAGGGTTAAGGGCAATACGGATAATACCAAATTCCAGATAGGTATTGTCTATCCATTCATAGCGGAGGAGTTGGCTTTTGCTTTGAAGTGTCCAATCGGGCTTTATTTGCAGGCGTGTGCGCAGAAACACCCTGATTTTTAACTCTTCATCAATGCTTTGGCTCACTTTCACACCCAGCACCGTTGTTTGGTAGCGGCCTTTTACCCGGATGCGCAGTGCCGATTCGCTGTCCAGGCCCTCTTCGGCTCCTTTGAGCCGGATAGGGGCTATTTTCCAGATTTGCAACTCGAAGGGATTATCGCCGGCCTGCACAAAATTGCTGCCCTGGTAAATCAACTCTTTCAGCTCCGTATTTACCTTTTTTTCTAAATCAGCCCAGGGGAGGCGAATGGGGATATTGAGCTGAGAAACCTGCGCCTGAGACGAAGAGGGAATCCCCACCAGTCCTATCAGGCAAAGGGCAAAACACAAACGAAACAATCTTATGGAAAAGAGCCACATACATTCAAAAAATCAAAATCCCGAAGGTGATGGCCTAATGACCAGAAAAATCTCTCAGGGATGCAAAGTAAAAGAGATGCTTGAGCTTTTTGGATGGCTCTTTCTTTTTTTGTCCAAAATAATGCTAAAAAATCCGCTTTTTTTCCGGGCGTATTATTTTTTCTCCGGCCACAAAAAAAAACCTTTGCTTTTGGCAAAGGCTAATGGAAATTAAAAAAACTGGGACTCAAAACTCAAGTCGGTAATTGAGAATCGGAATCAGGCCATTTTGATAGATAGTTTCTATTTTTTGGGTTTCCACATCATAGTAGGTGCCAAAAATATTTTGGCGATTGCTTACATTCTGGATATCGAGCGAAAGGGTATGGGTGCTCCGCTGGCCATTGAGGTGATAACTCAGGCGGATGTCCATACGCCAGTAATCGGCTCTTTTCTTGGTATAGCGGGCCTCCCATTGATAGACCGCTTCGCCCCGGGCACCGAGGCCGCTTCATCGATAGGAGTGAGGCGATTGCCTCCGGCCAGCAAGCCCCGAAGATTGAAGCCAATCATATTTTTTTCTCCGGCCCTATTTTAAACTCCTTGCCAAAAAGGCCATTGAGCACATAATTGCCATTAAACCGGGTATTGCGCTCTATGCCATCACGAGCAGTATATTTTGACTGGTAGGCCGAAGCGGTAAACAGAAAGTAATAGTTGCGTGTAAAAAACTTTTCCAGGGTCAGTTCCAGTCCGTAGTTTCGTCCTTTTCCTTCGCTAAACAAGGAATCAGTACTGAGAAAACCTTCTTCGGCATTTATGGGCGAGCCGGTGAGGAGCTCAGGGTCGGTAGTGGTGGCCGAATAGATGGGGACCTGGCGCAAGTCCTGGTAATAGGCTTCCAGCTTCAGGATTAAATCATCAGAAAGGCGGTGTTGATAGCCCAATACGTAATGCAAAGCCCGGGTAAAATCCAGGTTTTGATTGGGGCGAATGGGGCGGTTATCGGGCAAGGTTTCCTGTCCAAAATAAGTTATCAATGATTCGGTACGGCTATGTTGGCCAAAGCCCAGGCTGAGCGATTGCCGGGAAGCAAACTGCCATTGCAATCCGGCCCGGGGTTCAAAGCTTGCACGGCCATTTAGCCCAAAATGCAAACCGTGCAGCCCGGCCAGAAAAGTTAAATTTGAGCGTAGGCGGTATTTCCACTGGGCATAAGCCTGATAAAGCCAGGCGCTGCCCTGGCGGTCCGTCAGGGTTTTGATTTGGTAGTCGGGTTGGGTTTCGTCTTCGCGCTGGGCAAATAGGTCAAAGCCCAGTCGGCTCACAATCAGCCCGCTTCGCAGACTGTGCCGGGCATTCAATTTTTTTGTGCAAGAGCACCGAAGCCCGAACGGCCGTATTGATAAATCTTTCCTGGTAATGCAAGCGCACATCCAGGGCCGGGCTAAGGGTGTCGGCCTGATAGCGCTTTTGGGAGCCCGAAAAAGAAAGAATGGACTCAAGATAAGTATCATCTCCCAGGTACAGGGTATGATTAAGTCCGGTGGCCCAGACCTCATTGTTGAGATAATTGTCAAAGCGGTCGCCCATACGTTCCCAGCGGTTCACATCGCGGTCGGCCAAAATATCCTGGGCATTTTGGCCGCCAATGCCCCAAAAGGAGAAAAGGCCCGCTTTTTGGGTAGGAAGATGAAGTTTGAAGGCCAGGTCTTGAAACTTGGGCACTGTTTCGCCCGCCAGGTTGATGCCGATGGCATTGAGAATGGCCAGGGTTGAGTAGCGATAGTTGACCAGATAAGAAGCCCGGCTTTCCTTATGAAAAGGCCCTTCTGCCGCAAAATCAAGCCCCAAAACCCCGGCCTGTAGGGCGTATTCACGCTTTTGGCTATTGCCTTTTCGCAAGCGAATATCAAAAACGCCCGAGGCCGCATTGCCATATTCGGCGGGAAAAGCCCCCGTAAAAAAGTCGGAGTTGTCCAGCATATTGACACTCAGGACACTGATGGCTCCCCCCGAAGCGCCTTCTTCTGAGAAATGATTCGGACTCGGAATTTCTACCCCTTCCAGGCGCTAGAGCAAGCCACGCGGGGAGTTGCCCCGGATAATGATTTCATTGCCTGTATCATCATTGGTGGCCACGCCAGCAAAAGACAAAGCCATCCGGGAAGGGTCGTTGACGGCAGCAGCATATCGCTTGGTTTCATCCACACTGAATGAGCGGGCGCTGACCAGGGCCATTTCATTGAGGGGAACCCCCTTTTCCGTTTCGGCCACAACCGTGATTTCTGATACGCTTAGTAAGGACTCCTGCAAGGCAATCTCAAGCACCACCTCTTTGCCTGCGCCTACCAATATTTCGGGGAGGGTCGTTTCTTGGTAGCCAATATAGGTGATGCGTAGCGAATGCCGACCCAGAGGCACACCCGCTATGCGGAAGTGCCCTTCAAGGTCGGTAGCTGCCGCCAGTATTGGGTTGGTGCCCATTACGATTACATTGGCGCCAATCAGGGGGGTCTTTGATTCCTGGTCTAAAACCACACCCCGGATGGTTTGGCCTGTGGATTGGGCGAAGAGGCTCGTGATTAGTCCGTAGCCTATAATGAGGAACAAAGTCAGGGTTTTCATACAAATAAGATGGTTTATGATTTACCCTGGCATTGCAATGATTATGCACGCTGTTTTAAGTGCTGATTATCAGTGTTTTGAAAAATAAACTTGCCTGAAAAATGCGCGGAAGCGAACATTTTATTTTTTATAAGCGGACAATTGCGCAAAAGAATGAGCCCCCAAAGCGAAGTCAAGACAAACAAAAAAACCCGATGCAAAGCACCGGGCTACAATAGTTGCGGTTGGCTTCTGAACTATCTTACCTGAATGGAGAGCGTTTTTTGTACGCGAACGGGCACTCCATTTTGTACGCCGGGTTTCCAGTTAGGGGCTTTCTCGAGGAGTTTGACAACGGCTTCATCACAGCCTCCTCCAATGCCTTTGATGACTTCAATATTGCTCAGGCGGCCGTCTTTTTCCACTACAAAGCGGACAAATACATTGCCCCGGATGCCTTTCTCGATGGCTTCTTTGGGGCGCTGGAGATTTTCTTCGGTATATTCAAAAAAGGCGCACATCCCACCTTTGGGAGAGGGGGGTAATTGCGTGATTTTGTACACAGTTTCCTGGTTTTGCACAAGGCTGTTGGTCGTAGGCACCATTTTGGGCTGAGCCACAAGAAAAGCATTAGTTCCCCAAAAAACCAAGAGAAGTACAGTAATCATTTTGTCCATTTCATTTTAAGTTTTGAAAACCCGAAAAACGCTTAAAAGATGTTTTGTTATTGGGATTTAGCAAAATATACTTGCCTTCCCTTTTATTTAAGCACCAAAGTTAATTGGTTTGTTAAAAAACAACAAAAACTGGAATAAATTTCCGTTAAATTTTTATTTTTTCTAAATAGGGCTTCAGTAGCCCAATTATTGCGGAAATGACCATTTTTTTTCTGTTTTTGCGAGTAAGACAAGTAAACCCGCTTTTAGTCACTTTTCCCGTTTCAGGACTTTTTGTGCTTATTTGAGAATAGAAAGGGGTTTTGTTACGCATCGCCCAATAATCAGGGGTTTAGAAGTAAACACTCCCAATATTATCCGGCGAAGCAGTACATTGCCCAATTTGTCAAAAATTGACAGATTTAGATATTTTCAAGATAATAAATAATCATTTCGTTAAAGCGGCGCAATTCCCCTTTTTATCTTTCTGGCGAAGCTTTTCCACAATTTGAGGAATCTGGCTTTTACCCACTTTCTGCACGCCCTTCAATACCTCGGCATAGACCTGACGGCGCTGGTGCTTGAGGTGTTCGGCATTGAGATTGAGGACTTCGATGGTGCAAAAGACAAGCTGCTGGGCCGGACTGAGGCGACGAAAATTATCCCGACATTTTTTAATGGTGCGGAATGTTCCGGCGGGTACAATTTCTCCCAGGGTATTGTAGCGAAAAAAGCTGTGGCAGCGCACATCACTCAGATAATCAGGAATCACTGCCTCCTCTTTGCTCATATAGCCTACCCGGTATTCGGGCGGGAGGTTGGGGGCTTGCTGCAAGGCCAGGTACATATTGCGATAGTCCAGTTCTCGGTCAGGATAAAAATCTATTGGATGCAGGTGTACCAAAACAGCGGTCTCAGCCGTGATTTCATCCATGGTATAGCAACACAGGTGTCCCTGGTCTTGCAAAAGCTGTTGCAAGATATCGTTTAGCACATTGGGAGGCAAATTTTGAAACCGGGGCTTAAACCGGAGTTGTTTCAACTCCCTGATTTTGGTGAGCGAAACCGGTTCGGGACTTTTGGAAATAAACCGCATCGGGATACCAAAGATTTATCTGTAATTTATATGCATCTCAATCAATATAAAAGCTCAGCATTACATCGGCCCGCACCAGTTCGGGGTCGCTGGCACCAATGGTTTGGTCAAGTTTTTCCCGGATTTGCAAAGCTTCTTCCGACTGGCCCTCGCCCAGTTCTATCAACTCGAAATATTCGTCCAGCATTTCCTGGATGCTTTCCAGGCGCTCGGTAGTATCCATGGCATTGCGCAATACTTCGTTGCCGTCCGGCCGTAGATATTGGTAGGGTAGTAGGACTTGCCTTCGCGGATGGTGATAATGCGGTCTTGCACAGAGCTGAGGATGAGCGGGGAGTGGGTCGTAACAATAAACTGCACATTAGGAAAAGATTCTTTGAGACTTCGGACCACTCTTTTTTGCCAGGAGGGGTGCAGGTGCAGGTCAAGTTCGTCCACCAGCACAACGCCGTGGGCTTTTTCAGCGGCTTCGTCGCGCAAATGGGGGTTGAGAATGGCACACCGAAAGGCTATATCGGCTACCATGGCCAGCATATTGCGCACCCCATCGCTCAGATAACGAAAAGGCAATTTTCGCCCGTCGCGCAGTTCCATCACCAATTCTTTGCGATTGTAATCAAAATACAGGTTTTCGCAGTCGTCAATGCAGTTACTCACGGTTTTGCGCACCACATAAAGGCCGGCTGAATCCTTTTTTTGTTGCAAGACCACCATCTCTTCTTTCTCAAACCACTTGGTAAAAAATTTATTGTTGGAAGTGGCTTTCAGGCCATTGTAGTAGCCGTCTTGCAGGCGCGAGCTGCTCAGGGTGGTAGTATCGGGGCGTTCCTTCCAGAGCCGCTCGGTAGAATAATAGGCAATCACAGGCAGGTCAATGTTTTCGCCCGCGCGGATTTGGTCCTGCATCTCTTTGGCCACCTGCTTGATGTTCATGGCATTGACATAGGTGGTTTTGTTTTTGGGGCCAGTCAGTTCGCGTTTCCATTGCAGAGGCTGGCCGTTTAGCTCTCCCCAGGCTTCTATCTCAACCGGAAACTGCTCATTGATGTCATATTCTGAATTGAGCACCCGGATGTCTTCTGGGCGAATGTGGCGGGTTTCGGCATAATCTACCCCCAGAAAGAACGAACCAATGGCCACCGTAAGGGCCTCCAAGATAGCCGTTTTGCCCGTGCCATTGCTCCCAATCACGATATTGAAATTCGGGTGAAATTCCATTTCAAGGTCTTCATAAGCTCGAAAATTTTTGAGCCGGAGTTTGTCAATTCGCATATTTCATCAAGGCGAGGTGTTGTTGTATAGTCAGTTTATCCGCTACGCAAAGAGATAAACATTGGTTTTATGAAAAAGGCCATTTCAAACAGGCGGAGGGGATTTGACCACCTCGGCAATTGTTTGCTTCGGTATAAAAAGCTGTAAGCCAGCATTAAGCACGAGATGGCCAGCAATTTACGCCAAGAGCAAGCGACAAAAATAACGAGCATTTTTCGGATGTGAAAATTAGCACATCACTAAATACCAGGCCCAAAAGAAACACCTGTTACAAGAGCCATAAAAAATAAAACCAAGACTGACTTGCTTGCGCCTTTCGGGAGCCCGGGCCGACTTCTCTTTGATTCCTTTTTTGTCTCGTTTTTGGAGTTAGATTCGGAAGCGGAAGCCCCAACGCTGGCCCAGCGCAGTTCATACGGGCGGGCACAAGGCAAGCACTTTTTTTGCCCTAAAGCCAAGGACGCATAAAAAAATCCAGCTTTTCAACTTTTTAAGTGTTTTGCCAAAAAAACAAATTCCCCCTGGACTTCCACAACCCGATGAGCACCCCCCCGCACAGGCACAAAAGCCAGGCATAGGCCGAAAGAAAATGGGTGATTTGGTGCAGAAGCCGGGCCCGGGCGGCAGGCAGTTCGTTCACCCGGCCATAGTCAAGAAACTGGGCTAGAAAAATTTGCGCAATTTCGGCCTTTGTCAGGCAATGGGCGTAGGCTCGCTCACGCAAAGCCTGGTTTTCCATCATTTCTTTGGCACTAGGGGGCAAGGAGTCGGGCGAAAAACGCACCTCATAATTGGGGTCGTGATAGTGCCATTTCCCGGCATAAAACACCTCAGTTACAAAATGCCCGTTTAAGCCCACGCTTCGATAGGGAATCTGAAGCTTTTGGAGCAGGTGCATCAGTACCAGGGCCTGCTGGCTGCACATCGCAAATCGCACCTCCTGGTCGAGCAATTCCTCAGGAATAACAATGGCTTTGAAATTTATCCAGAACAAAGTGCCCAGCATCCAGGCAAGCCAGTCGTCGCGCCACCCATACACCGCCACCGCATGGTAATAGCGTTGGCGCAGGAGTTGATCCAGGGCTTGCACCCGGGCCGGATTTTGGCTGCTATCGGGATAGAGGGCCACAACGTGTTTGATGAGTGTGTCGGGATGGTTAAAACTTTGATAGGCAATGTCGTATTCCTCTTCCAGCTCACGATAAAAAGCCGATTTGCTGAGATTGACATAATCATAGGGCACATAGGCCAAGCCAGGCAATGCCAGGGGATTGTTTCTTTGCAAGAAGGACAGCAAACCCATCACGATGACCGAAGCAGCCCAGATTTTGAGCATCACCCGGCTTTTGAAAAAAGGGCGTTTAGCGTAAGAAAGTCTGCTTTTCACACCGAAACATTGTTTTCGCGCAGGGCCTCATTGAGCGAGGTCTTGAGGTCGGTACTGGCTTTGCGCTGCCCAATGATGAGGGCGGCCGGGACGTGGTAAGTGCCAGCCGCAAAATTTTTTGGAACAGCACCCGGAATTACTACCGAGCGGGGGGGAACAAAGCCCTGATACTCAAGGGGGCTTGTGCTAGTTACATCAATAATTTTTGAACTGCCCGTAAGCACTACATTAGCCCCAGCACTGCTTCCTGCCCAATGCGTACACCTTCCACCACAATACAACGCGAACCCAGAAAGGCACCGTCTTCCACAATGACCGGACTGGCCTGCACCGGCTCGAGCACCCCCCCGATGCCTACTCCGCCGCTGAGGTGCACGTTCTTGCCAATTTGCGCACAACTGCCCACGGTGGCCCAGGTATCTACCATAGTACCGCTATCCACATAGGCCCCAATGTTGACATAAGAAGGCATCATAATCACACCCGGAGCCAAAAAGGCCCCATAGCGGGCCAGGGCATGGGGCACTACCCGCACCCCTTTTTCGGCAAAGCCCTTTTTGAGAGGAATTTTATCATGGAATTCAAACATACCCACTTCCAGGGTTTCCATCTGACGCAGGGGAAAGTAGAGGATAACCGCTTTCTTGACCCATTCATTGATCTGCCAGCCCCCGGCCATGGGTTCGGCTACCCGCAATTGGCCCGCATCCAGTTGGGCAAGGACTTCATTCACGGCGGCGACCGTTTCGGGCTTTGTAGAAGCGAACGCTCCTGCCAGGCGGCTTCTATGAGATTTTGCAAATCCATGTTTCCAGTTTTTTTTCAAAAATGCTGGCTAAACACAAAATATCAAAATCTTTTTAAGGACTGGGAGGAAGGGGAGGGTGGGTAAAATTATAAAGCTTCGGCACGATTTGATTTTTTTAAAACCGACCACATAGGCCGTAGCGCCCCGCTGTTTGAGCCATTCCGTCCATTGCTTTGCCTCGCGATAATCAAAAAAATGCCCCACCAGATAACGCCGGAGCCCCCCGTCGGGAAAAACTGTAAAAGTCGGAAAACGTCCGGCAAAGCGGTCGGCCGGATGCCGGGGGGCCGCCTGCACCTGTATTCTAAAAACTACGCCCTCCAGTTGATTTCGGTTTTGCAACAAAAACTGCCGCTTTTGCTTTTCCAGATAGACCTCCTCCTGCTCAAGGTCGGCCAGGATGTCAAGCTCCTGGTCAAGCTGGTGCTGGATGGAGTCAACCCTTTTTTGGACTTGGGCCAGTTGTGCATCCCAATACTGGGCCTGGGCTTTCCAGGCTTTGAGCCGGTTGAGATTTTGCTGCATATACCGGATTTCCAAAGCCAGGGCCTGCCGCGTTTCCGCCTCCAGTGCTTGGCTCCAGACCAGGTGCCCAAAAAAGAAGCCACAGTTGTAAAAAATGAAAAGCGTGCTGAGTAATGTCTTGTAAATCAATTTTTTATAAATTTAATTTTCAAAAGTTTCTGAAAATTTAATATGAACTATAACTTTTTTAGGCACAAGGCGTATTATCAAAGTGTAAACAAAGTGATATTTTTGCACAACAAAGCTTGCCTGTATTGACATTGCGGGCCATTTTTAAAGAATCACGACTGAATTAAATTCCTAATTTTTATGAAAGTTTCCATCCGTTTTATTCGCTTTGATGCCGCCCTGCAAACGGTGCTTATGTTTTTCAATACCCTCTTTTTGTTGTTTAGCATTTTTGCGCTGATAAACCTATACGACAGCTTGGCAGTTTTGCTGCTTATGTATCTTCAGTTTTTTCTGGGGGTTTATCAGTTGATACTGAGTGCTTTGCCGCATTTGCTTTTGCGCAAGACGCTTTCTCCCGAATTATATCATTTTCGGCAGTGGCACATGGGGGTTTCGGTTTTGTACGTTTTTATCTTTATTTTGATAGACCCTTTTATGGGGAGTTGGTTGGGTTGGGCCTATATAGTTTTTTTACCCCAATCCTTTGCATATTTCTACTATTGGCTTACTGTGCGCGACTATTACTCACGCCGGGATTATCTGAATGGTCGGGCAACGGTATTTGCCTATTAGGCCCAAGTTTTTTTGGGGCCTCGCTTTTGCCCGCAGGTTTCGCCCAAATGTATCAAATTCCAAAAAAAGAGAAGGAACGTGCTCCGGCCCGTTCCTTTTTTGCTGCTTATGTACCTGCAATTAATTATTTGATAGAAACCTGACAGGTTTAACATGCTGATTATCAGATTTTTTAACTAAAAACTTGTCAGGTTTTAATATAAACTAATTTTGGGCATAGACTTATAGCACAATGGTCTGTCCTATCTCGAGAAGATGCAATTCTTTTCCGGCGGCCTCGAAAGCTGCTTTGGCCTTCGCGTGGTCTATCTTGATAGGGGCAAAGGTGTCGTAGTGCATCCCAATAATTTTCTTGCAGCCAATCATCTCGGCGGCCATAACGGCATCTTCATAGCCCATCGTAAAATTGTCGCCAATGGGTAGGATGGCAAAATCCAGGGTCGCAAAGCGGGGAATCAATTGCATATCTATTGTGAGGGCCGTATCGCCGGCAAAATAAAAGGTTTTGTCGCCATAGACGATAAAACCGCCGGGATTGCCACCATACGTTCCATCGGGCAAGACGCTCGAGTGAACGGCATTGACAAACTTCACCGTGCCAAAATCAAAGACTGCTTTGCCACCGTGGTTGAGAGGATGGCCTTTTTCCAATCCCTGTCCGGCAAACCAGGAGATAATTTCATAATTGGCAATGAGAGTTGCGTCGGAAGCTTTGGCAATCGGGGCCACATCGGCTACGTGGTCCTGGTGGCCATGACTGATGAGCACATAATCGGCACGAATGCTGGCTACCTCAATATGCTTGGCCAGTTCATTATAGGTGATGAAAGGGTCAAACAAGAGGCTTTTTCCGTTTACTTTGGCCAAAAAAGTGGCGTGGCCGTAATAGGTCAGTTCCATGGGAGTTTAGTTTTTATGGTTGGCGAATGGATAACGGCTTAAAAATACAAAAATCTCTTGTGTTGCAAGGCAAACTTCTGGGCTTTTGCTTTCCGGGGCCCAAAAAAAGGTGCTGTTTTTGACGTGCCAGACCTGCTTTTGCCCTGGGGCTATTTTCTCCCGGTTTTTGGCGTTTTATGGCCTGTTCAAAAGCCCCAGTTCCAGGTTGAGGCGTTCCAGGTCATACACTACCTGATGCTGGGCATCTGTTTTTGCCTCGGCACCCAGGCCCAGCAAGAGTTTTTCTATCCGGGTATTTTCCGCCGGGTTTTCGGCCAGTTGGGCCAGATATACAGGTTGGGGCAATTGGGCAAAGATTTTTGCAATAAGGCATAGCTCCGGTTGAACATTCGCAGATGATGGTTTTGCCATCTTATCCGGGGAAGGCGCAGCAAGGGAACCAGGAAGAAAATCAGCGAAAAAAGCAAGGGAAAAATCATCGTAAAAAAAGCAGGGTATCCGAAAATTCCTCCCCATCAAAAAAAAGCAAATACAGAAGGAGGGGGCTTAAAAAGGACATCCCCAGGTTGAAGGCATTGATGAGGGTAATTTTTTCATTGGTATCTTTGGGATTGTCATTGAGGCGAAGCAGGGGCTGGGGATGATGCCAAATCATCAGCGCTTCGGAGGAAAAATCATGCTCCCGGGGCTGGTTTTCCAGGGCCGGAAACAGGTAGGTAATTGTGCCCAGCTCGCTCACTTCGGCATCGCCCTGATACTGGGCCATCAATTGAGCTGCTTGCTCCTCGGCCTGGCGCAGGCTCCAACCCGTGAGCTTGATGAGCTGCCCCACATTGATTTTGCCGCCGTTTTGCTGAATAAAAGCCAATATTCTTTTCTCCAGGGCTTGCGATTCGGCGGGGGGGGCTTGAGGACCAAAGACATAGGAAAACACCGCCTGCAGCAGATTGTCCTGGGAGGCTTGGGAACCCGCCCATAAGCGGCCCAGGCCCCGAAATACCTCGCGCATGGCTTTGATAGTTCCCTCGAAGAGGGTAGAACTGCGAGTCAGCATCGATATCCCCAAGACCAATACCAGCATATTGAAAAGCAAATAGCTACACAACATCAGCACAATCCAGGCTTTAAATACCCACACAAACAGCCGCCAAAGCCCCTGCAAAAAGGCCTGCCCCCCCCGCACCAACATTTGGGTGAAGCTCAGGGAACGAGGACTAAAATCAAAGAGATAGACCAGCTCGTGTTGGGCATTGATTTCGAGGTGAGCGGGGTATTGTGGCAACATCTGGCGCAGGGTGTATTCAGTCCATTCCAGGGGCAGGCCAGTTTTGACCACCAATTGGGCCAGGGTCGCCCCTTCGGGATAGGATTGAAGGGCCGGGATAAGCCGGGCTTTGTAGGTAGCCAATTCATATGGCTGTGCTTCCAGTTGGTTATTCATTTTTTGCCTGTTTGTAGGGCCTGCAATGTTTGCTTAAAGTTGAAATTCTTTTTGGTTTTTTCAAAAGGGCCTGCCTAATTTTGGATGAAAGGCACTTCATCTTTTTTTAAATTACCTTAGCCTATGCAGCCCAATACCTTTCTTCATCGCCACGACACGATTGTGGCCCTTTCTACTCCGCCGGGAGTGGGGGCTTTGGGCGTAGTGCGGCTGTCGGGGGCCGAGGCCATTGCCATTGCCGCCCGGTTTTTTAGCCTGCCTCTGCGCCAAAGCCCCAGCCATAGCGCGCGGGTGGGCCTTTGGCAAAGGGCTTCGGGCCAAACCCTCGACGAAGTGGTGCTGACCCTTTACCGGGCCCCACGTTCCTTTACCAAAGAAGACACGGTAGAAATCTCCTGCCATGGTTCCCCCTTCATCCTGCAACAACTTATCCAGGATTGTCTGGAAGCTGGGGCCAGACTGGCGACTCCCGGAGAATTTACCCAAAGGGCTTATCTCAATGGCCGGATGGACCTGGCCCAGGCCGAGGCCGTAGCCGACCTGATTGCCTCCGAATCGGAAGCCGCCCACCGTATGGCCATCCAACAACTTCGGGGCGGTTTTTCCCAAAAAATCCGCGATTTGCGCGAGGAGTTTGTGCGCCTGGCCGCTCTGCTGGAGCTGGAGCTGGATTTTGCCGAAGAGGATGTGGAGTTTGCCGACCGTGCCCTCTTCCAGGAACAGGTGGCCCATCTGGAAACCGCCCTGCGCGAAATGGCCGATTCCTTTGCCCTGGGCAATGCCCTCAAAAACGGCGTACCCGTAGCCATTGTGGGCAAGCCCAATGCGGGCAAATCTACCCTGCTCAACGCCCTGCTGGAAGAAGAGAAAGCGATTGTCTCCAATATTCCCGGCACTACCCGCGACACCATCGAGGACGAAAAAGTAATCCAGGGCATTCGCTTTCGCTTTATCGACACGGCAGGCTTGCGCGAAACCGATGATTTGATTGAGAAAATTGGGGTAGAGCGAGCCAAAGCCAAAATCCAGACCGCCCGCATGATTCTCTATCTCTACGATGCCCAGACCGAAGCCCAGACCGAAGCCATTGCCCAGGCCCAGGCCCTCCAGGCGGAGCGCCCCGATGCCTATTTGCTGCTGCTGGCCAACAAGGTCGATGCCTTTGCCCGCTTCGACCTTTTCCTGCCCGAAGGCCTGGATGGACTGGCCATCTCGGCCCTAGAGCGAAGGGGGCTGGAGCAACTCACCAACCGCCTCTATCAGCAGGTACAAGCGGCCCAGACCCAGGATGTGCTGGTAAGCAATATGCGCCATTATGAAAGCCTGCAAAACACCCGGCAAGCCCTCCAGCGGGTCGCAGCCAGCCTCGAGAGCGGCCTTTCTACCGAGATGGTGGCCAGCGACGTGCGCGAAGCCCTCTATCATCTGGGCTATATCACTGGTGAAGTGAGCAACGAAGACCTGCTGGACCATATTTTCAGCAAGTTTTGCATCGGAAAGTAAATAATGGTGCTTAGGGATAACATTTAAGGATGTTTTCTTCACAAATTTCTACAAAAAATTTGCTGCTTTCGTTTTTTTTTATTTTGTACATCTTTGGTAGGCAAATGCGCCTTCAAGCACCTGGCCGGCGTGGAGTGTGCTTTTGTAGCCCGGGATGCCTGAATTTTTCTTTTAACCCTTTAAATTTTGAGAAGATGAAAAAAATGATTTCGTCCGCTTTATTTTGTGTTGTCTTTATTTTGTCTATTTACACCAGTTCAAATACATCGGCACAGGTCATTGAAATAGACCAAAATCCTGAACAGCACGGCCGTATTTATTTAGATACTACTTATGGTACAGTTCGAGTTGTAGGATGTTTTGGCTCAGGAGGTACTTGCACAGGAACTGTTGTGGTAGAAAATAAAAAGTAAGCCCCTGTGCTTCAAAAATGGCCAAAGTCTATATCTTTGGTCGTTTATTTCTTTTCAATATTTATTTATTCATTCCTTTTTAATTTTCTTGAAACTGATACGCTTTTTATGAATAAAGTATATGGTTTAAAATTCTCCTGGCTTGTCCTTGTCCTCATTTATTGTCAGTATAATCCTGATGAAGATGAAACACCGCTCACCATTGAACCCATATCTACGCTGAGCATCCCATTGGATAGCCTTACCCCTATACCTACTACACGCACTCAGCTACTAGATAGCCAGCAATTGGTGCTTCTCAACCCTAAACTTAATGCCCTTCAGTTCTATGAATTTAAAAGTCGGGGGCGATTGCTAAAAAGATTGGTTTTTGCAACAGAGGGTGAACATGGTGTAGGCCAAATCTCTAAATTTTTTGTGCACTCGCCAGATTCTATTTTCCTGCTCAATGCCCCTCAATACCAAGTGTATCTTGCCAACGCAAACGCCCAAATTATTCGTAAATATAGTCTGCTCAAAAGTAAAATCGGACCGAACACCGGAATGCCTGACCCCTTTCCCCTCAGTGAAATAGTTACTCATCGGGGAAAACTTTATTTGGCCAGCTTGCCCGACCTGCACCCCGCTACTAAAGAATACTACAAAGGTAAGCAAGCCTTTATCCAACTAGATATTAAAACAGGGGACTTTGCCTATCTGTTTGGCTATCCCGCTACCTATCAGCAAGCGCACTTTCCTAATCAATTTACAATGCATAGCTTTGCCATTATTCCCACTCTTGACAAAATCATACATAGTTACAGTGCCGATGATAAAATACAAGTGGCTGACCTGACCCATCAACAAGTTGAGGAATATCCTGCCAATAGTCCACTGTTTGGGGAAATAGCGCCACTGAAAAGCCCTGTTTTTGATGAGACTCAAAACAATCAGCTCGGAAATCAACGTCCAAGATACCTTAACATCAAATTTGATCTACAGCACAAAATCCTGGCCCGGGCTGCGCTAACTGCTGCTTATGATGAGGCAGGGCACCCCCAGCCAACCAAAGGCTCGCTCACTTTTTTGAATGAAGATTTTAAAAAAATTGGGGCCGCTGTTTTTGAAGAAAACCATTTATTACTAAATTTTCATTTTCAAGCTGGCTATTTGTATATCTTGCTCGAAAACCAGGAAAGTGAAGATGAAATGGTCTATCAGCAATATGCCCTGAGACAGGTAAAGTGAAGAAGGAAAGGAATTTTCGGGCTATTCAGGAAAAACAAGTAAAAATAAGAAAAGCAGGAGCGGCTTTTGTTGACGGAAACCAAAAAATTATTTTTGAAATTCTCCCACTAAAATTTGCTCCTTTCGATTTTTTTTTCATTTGTACATCTCTGGTAGGCAAATGCGCCTTCAAGCACCTGGCCGGCCGTGGAGTGTGCTTTTGTAGCCCGGGATGCCTAAATTTTTCTTTTAACCCTTTAAATTTTTGAGAAGATGAAGAAGTATTGGCTTGCTTTATCATTTACAGTTTTTTTACCATTTTCGGGGTATTATCTAGCGGACAGGTTCGTCCGACTGATGAATCTTTTACTCCACCAGACAGTTCAAGTAATCAGGGCTGTCTCAATCGCCCGGATGAAAATCGTGGTTATTGTGAGATATATTACGAGCATTTTCTGAATTGAAACAATCAGACGTATCGTACATTTAAACCTCTTGCAAAAAATAAGCGAATCACAGATGCTATCTGTTCGACTATTCTGCATTTATTTTTCTTGTGTAGGCTTGTTCGCTTTGTTAGGTTGTAGCTCCTCGGCAAGTCGCCTGGATGATGAAAAGAGCGTATCTTCTGCTTCGTCAACTGATTCAAACATGCCTGTAAAAATCGCTCAGATTACCCCCCACCCTTTCACCCAGTCCATCGCCTTGCGGGGCAAAATCCCGACTTCGGTTCGGGCCGAGCTTCGTTTTCAGCAAATTTGAATCTAAAACCTTTTAATTTTATTCGTCCCGACCAGTCAATTGCCAGGTCAATGAGGGCTAAAGTACGACTGGACAATATCGCTCAAATCTACGATAACACCGGAGTCCTGATCGGGCTGCATCTCTACCAGGGCCGGGAGGCCATTGTGCTCACCAATCAAAAGCAGGCCCAGGCCTGCATCACCACCTTCATGCCCCGTCCAGAGGCCGTCATTGCCCAACTACATTTTGTGATTAATGGAGACCAATCGCGCTTCTTGCGCTTATTGCTCACCAATTTGCAGCAAAGCCTGCTCTTGGATTTTGGCGGCACCGTTTGAGTCTTTTTGGCAACCTTTTTTGATACTGCTCACCTTGCCCTGGGCCTGGCGGGAGGCCTGTATTTTCTCTGGCATAGGCCCCTTCATTGGCTTCATCGTGTTTTTCTGGCTTAGGGGCAGTTCTTGCCTGTGTCCCTGCTGGCAAATCCGTATTTTTCCCCTATTTTTAAACTTTGATAGGTCTAAAAAAAGAACGTATGTCTATCTCTACTTTGCAAAAAGCCTGGCAAGGCCTCCAAGCCTGGTACGAAAAGCACCAGCCTTTTATCCTGGCGGGTTTTAATGAAGGAGGCACGGTCGCTGAAATACAGGTCTTGGAGCAGGAAATAGGCTTTGCCCTGCCCGAAGGGCTCCGCGCGCTCCTGCTGGCCAACAATGGCACAGATGGCTTTGTGCTTTTCGATGGGCGCGAGGTTTGTCGTCTGCTGAGCATTAATGAAATCAAGGAAGAATTCAAGATGCAGCAGATGAGTACCGAGGGCCAGGCCGAAATTGCCCGCCAGCTCAAAATTCCGTACCACCCCCAGCGGATACCGGTTTTGCTCTACCCCACCGGCGACCTGGCCTACTGGCTTCCTGATTCGGGGCAATTGACCTATATTGCCGAAGATGGCGATGGTTATAAAGTCTTCGAGAGCCTGGAAATATTTTTGACCCAGCTCAACGGGCGGCTTGAGAAAGGCCGCTACCAACTGGACGACTATGGCAATATCCGAAAAGTAGAGGTGCAGGAAATCTGGCGAGGCATCCGCAAAATCCTGGACCAGTTTTTAGCCCATCGGGGCGAGCTTTTTCACAAGGGCATCACGGCCAAGGCTCAAAAGCAATTGCAAAAAACGATTCAGGCCCGTTTTCCGGTTTTTCGCGACCTGGCCTATGAGGACCTGCCCGAATCTCTACGCCTCACCCTCAAAGCCAATGATGGCCAGGTATCCGATTTCTGCCTGTTTTTTTACGAAGGGCAGAGTTATTGCCTGCTTTCTTCGGCGCAGATGATTGAGATGCTTCTTGAGGCCCCCGGACAGGAAAAATTGATTTTGCCCATTCTCAAAAATGGGCCGAAAATATTGGGTATAGACATTCTGACCGAAAGGGTGTATGTCTATCCGGACCAGGCCCTGCCCCTGGATTGGATGGATTTTCTGCTGGGCTATTGGGCGGCCCTGCAAAACCGCCAGTTTGGCGTAGGCGACCACAGTCTTTATTTCAAAACGGATAAATAAATCCCTGAAATGCTGGGCGGCCGAGGCGGGCATCTTTCTTCGGCTTAAGCCCGAAGCCCTTTCTGGATAAAGTAGTATTTCATCAAAAATTTTTGGCTATGCAAACACATTTTTTTCCCGCTCAGGCCCGGGGGCTCAAAGACCTGGGCTGGCTCAAAAGCCACCTGAGTTTTAGCTTTAGCGATTATAAAAACCCTACCCAGGCAGGCTTTGGGCTCTTGCGGGTCTTCAATGATGATTTTGTACAGCCGGGCGGCGGCTTTGGCATTCACCCCCACGCCAACATGGAAATCATTTCGGTATTGCTAAATGGCAAAATGAGCCATATTGACTCGCTGGGCTATTCGGAGGAGATAGAAGCTGGTGGGGTGCAAATCATGAGCGCAGGCACAGGTCTCCGGCACGAAGAGCATAACATTGGCACCGAAGAAGTGAATTTTCTACAAATCTGGATAGAACCAAAGCTACAAAACATCCCTCCACGCTACCAAAAAAGGCATTTTCCCAAAGACCAGCGCCAAAATCAGTTGAGCACCATCGTGAGCCAGGCGGCCGGAACGGCACACTGTTGGATTAACCAAGATGCCCGTCTGAGCCTGGGTTTTTTTGAAGCTGGTTTTTCCTGCCCCTATCAGCTGGAGGCCGCACATAAAGCGGTCTTTGTGTTCAATCTGTCGGGACAAATTCAAATTGGCCAACAGCCGCTCAATGCCCGTGATGGTCTTGGCATTTGGGCTACGGATACCCTTCGGATAGAAATTTTGCAAACCGCCGAGTTTGTGCTCATTGAAGTACCCATTAACCACTAAATCCTGAAATAGCTTGCTTCACCTACAACAAAACGAAGAGAAAAAACGCTTTGAGGCCCAGGTAGAAGACTACCTGCTGGTGATGGAATATTTGCGCAATACACAGGGGCAAATCTTTATCACCCATACCGAAGTGCCGGAAGCCCTCGAGGGCCGGGGCCTGGGCGGGCAGATGGCCAAAGCAGTGCTGGGCTATATCCGTGATAAAGGCTGGAAGCTTTTTCCGATGTGCCCTTTTGTGGCCGCTTACATCCGCAAACACCCCGAATGGCGCGATTTGCTGGCCCCGGGCGCTTCGGTATAGCTATGCCGGGCCTCAGGATTGCAAGGCGAGGCGAAGTATTTGCCAACTCTGACAAACAAAGTCCGGCAATTGGACTGAGGCTTCCAGCCCTAGTGGGCGGCTCAGCTTTAAAAAGCCGCCCTGGGCCAGGTGTGTCTCTATGACCAAATCCGGCATTTCATCCATCAAAAGATAATTATCCGGCGCATAATAATAGGCCCAGGGGTGTGGATGCACACAAAGATAAAAGCCCTGTCCCCGCAGTTGTGGCCAGTTTTTTTGGAGCATTTTCTGGTATTCCTGCCAGGGTTTGCCCTGCAAATGAAGGGTACAGCTGAATTCGTGCCCCCACCACAGCATTGTGCGCAGGGCAAAGATGTTTTCTTTTTGCAACAAACGTGGATAATCTAAAATCCAGTAAGGCAATTCCAGGTAACGCTCGCCCCGCGAGATTTTACCAGCCCGAAGGTGGGTATGGGGCGGAAAATCAAAGTCTTGCTCGGCAAGTGCTTTACCAAGTGCGGCCTCGGTATGGCCCAGGAGCAGCAATACTTTTTGATGAATCACTTGTTTGCGGCGCCAAAAATCCTGTTCTTTTAAATCCTGAAGTTCCTCCGGGGTAAAATCCATTTTCCTTTTCGTTGTTACTGCCAAAAAAGCAAAATAACAAAGAAAAATAACCTTGTCAATCCCCTTCGTCTAGAGCCGCACTTCGGCTACGGGTGCATGGCTGAGTAAAGAAACGAGTCGTAGGGGTCTTCTTTCCTCCGCGCAAGTGCCTGGGTAAGCTGGGCGGACCTGCAAAATATCGGGAATCTGTTGGCGGTCGGCCAGGTTTTGGCGGAGTAGGCACTCCTCCGGGAGGGTATCCATTTGGGGCTGCACCGGCCTGCGCCTTGGGCATGCCCAATGAGGTAAAGGTTCCATAATTAAAAAGTAAAAGTGAAAATAGAAAATACCAGGATAAACGGCGCGGTCTTGCATATTTTACCCGCCTAACTGGATCGATGGATGGCGAAGCCTTCAGCTCATGCCTTTACCTTGAGTACGTCTTTTTGATTTTCTTTGATGACCGTGTGGTCATTAGCTACCCGTTCAACGACTTCCTGCCAGGTAGTGCCCTGCATATCTTTGACGGCTCTCAACACATCGGCCCGGCTGATTTGACCTACGAGGCGGCCTTCGTCGTCCACTACCGGAAACCGTTTGAAATTGCTTTCCAGAAACTTGCTGGCAATTTCTACAATCGTGCTTCGGTGGGATACTGTGCGCACCTGGTAGCTCATATAATCTTTGACTGCCCCGGCAGGCAGGTTGTGATAGGCGCTATCCACCATGACCCGCAAACAGTCCTTCTCCGAAATCATTCCTACCAGGTTATTGTGCTCATCGACTACCGGAGCACCCGAGATTTGTTTGCGAAGCAAAACCCGAATGACATCGTGGATGCTTTGCTCCGGGCGAAAGGTAATTGGCTTTTTGGCCATATAATCGGTTACATAACGAAACTTGTGCATAAGGCTAATGATTTAAAAAATTTTTACTTGGGCAAAAGTTACGAAATTTATTGTAAAAACCAAATTATATATGATTTTTTTATAATATTAATTGCATTCAAGGGAACAATTCCTTTGAGACAAAATATTTCTACCCTCTTAACGGAGCCGGAAGCCGTTTTTTGGAAACCAGGCTTTGTTCAAAAAAAAAAGACCCTAAGGCGGCTATTTTCTCGCATAGCTTTTGCTCAATATTTTCGAATAAAACTACAGCCGGGCTTTTTTTAATTGCTAAAAAAACAGTAGCTTTGTTTAAAAAATTAGCCGAATGAAAACTACCCTTCCATACACACTTTATTTTTTGACACTGTCCGTGCTTATTGTGTTCAGCCTGCCTGCTCTTTGCTTTGGCAAGCCTGCACCCGAACCGCATTATTCCCAATACAAAGAGGTGTTGGATGCACTCGCCATCGCCGACCAGGACCTTCCCCAATGGCGGCAGGCCATTGCAGCGGTCAGCCATTACGGCAAAGTAATCTGGCGGGGGCAAAAAATGTATTACGAAGGTGGCCTGCGTGAATGGCTGATCTTGGAAAGAGAAACCCTTCGCTTCAAAGTACCGGAGTGGTGTTGGTTGCGCTATCTTCATGAACGTGAGCAACAAAGCCGCCTGGCTAAACAAGGCTATGCTTTGCCTGCTTCTTCCAAATCCAATTTGTTTTTTCAGATTTGAGGCCTCAAGGGAAATTTGGCTCTCTCCTCAGACCCAAATGCCCACCAGGTGTTTGTACTGAGAAGTAATCTATTCCGATTAGTACACCTTTTCCTGGCAAGATTTATAAACAGGTCAAAAAAAACTTTCCCCGATAAAAGCAGACCTGCGGGGATGCTCATCATAAAGAGGCAAGCCCCTTGTTGAAACAAAACAAGGGGGCATTTTGCCCTTCCGGCTAATGAATCTTTTTTAGGGCAAGTGATAAAATATCTTCAGCCAATCCCTCCAAATCTTGCTTGTTGCCTTCCTCAATAATGATAATATCGCCCAAAGGCTGCTCATCCTTGATGACCCGGCATTGCACCCGAATGGTATTTCCTATTACTACATATTTGCCCCTAATCTGCTAAGCTCTTGGGTGGCGCATTACATCCAGATACACCACCCGGCCCTGTGTGCCGCGGCTCGATATTTCGTCCAGTTGGGAATTGAGTTTTTCGGAGAGGTTAAGGTCGTCGGCATAGGTGAGGTCGTTTTGCAGCACACTACGCAAAAAGAACTGCTTTCTGGCGAGAAGACTAATTTTTCCTTTTGCTACTGCCTGGGCAGACGCAGTGGCTTTGCAGAGCGGGGCTTACGCACTATTCGCAATCAAGCTGTTTGCTTTTCTCCTGCTTTATTTTTCGCTGTAAGCATCATAATAAAACACTTGGCGCGTGCCCTTATCGTCATAGGCCAGCACCATTTTTTTGGCCGTAAGCTTCACAATGTTGAATACCTGGGGGGTGGGTTCGTCCTCGGATTTTATGATGAGTTGGGTTTCTTCCTCATTAAGTTTCCAGGAGTTGCGCTTGGTGGAGGAAACGGCGCGCCCGTGGATGGAGTTTGTATAGATTTTGACATAGCTTGTGCCTCCTTTCAGAAATTGCATGACCGTAGCCCGTCCCTGGGCTCTCTTTTGGGCAAAGGCTTCCTCAGTAAATTTTGTGCCATCTATTTCCATACTTACCATAATCCACTGGCGCAAGAGCAACTCAGCGCGGCTTTTGGGGAGGGGGGCCATCTGCATGGCCAGTAAAAACGGGGTTATCCACAAGAATTTTTTCATACGATTAACAATTTATCCACAAAACAAACTTAGCCTAAAGTAGCCGCAAGAGAGAAAGAATGCAACTGCTCGGCACGATAAGCATTAGAATAAACTTTTTCCCTTAGTTGAATATTGTGGTCATAATCAATCTTTAACACCGTAGTAGAATGCGTGCCATAGTGGGGGCTTTGGATGAACATTGGGGCCAGCATCTTTTCCTGGGCCAGGCTAAGGCCCGTCTGTTGAATATCGGCTTCCCCGGCAGGCAGGCTTGGGTCTTGCATAAGGGCCAGCAAGGCCGTGTCGTCCGGGTCGGGGTCTTGTAGCAGTTCATGTAGTTTTGCTTTGAGTCGTCGTACCTTAAACCAATCGGTATCGAGCAAGTGATTGCTGAGGCCGTATAAGCCGGGCGGGAGCATTTGATAGTTTGTGGTGTAATTGGAATAATAAAACAAAGACTCCCTATCGCCCACCAATAAATTATACCCATTGTAAGCTTGGGCTTTGGGCAGGAGGGAGGCCAGGTATTGCGCCGGAGAACTGGCCCCGACCAGGAACTGCAAGGGCAAATCGCCTCGGGAGGGAGCCTGGGCTAAGATGTGGGCGGGGTCGCGATAGTTGGTGAGGGCCGCAAAGCGTCCGCGTTGGTGGATGCCCAGCCAGGTGCCGCCGCCTTCCAGGTCTTTGCCTGCCAGCAGGCCCGGGTATGTTTCCCAGAAATGCAGGGCTTGCGTAGGCCTTTGATAAAACTCATCCCGGTTGGCTACCAGCACCAATTTATAGAGCGGGTGTTGTTTCCAGCTAAAACCAATCAGGCACATAGGCAAGATAAGTTTGGTGTTTGGGTATCGAGCATTGATTGTAAGACCAGGGCGTGGAAAGAAGCGAGGGCTTAGTCAGGAACGGCCCGCTTCCAGATGCAGAGCCAGACGGTAAACATACTCCTGTATGCCGTGTTCGCGAAAAGGTTTGCCGCCTTTGTTCCAAAAAGACTGCCCCATGGCATACGTATCTTGCCACCAGCTCTCCCAGCCTTGGGCCGTCAGGACGATTTCGCCACCGGTGTTGAAGACAATATCTTGGCCCGCATGGGCAAAGCCAAACCATTCGGGCGGCACAAAACTAACATAATCACCTTCGTTGACCACCCGAAAATACTGCGCCGAAAGTCTTTGCCCTAGTACCCGGGCAAAGTCGGCATCGCCCACCCGTGGTTGCCCAAAGGTGTAAACCCCTTGCACCGGAATTTGCTTGCTCACCAGTAAATCGGCACACAAAACCGCCAAAGCTCCGCCCAGGCTGTGCCCCGTAAGCCAAATACTTTGGCCCCGCGTTTGAAAGCGCACCAAAGACTCCAGCAACGTGGGCCACACAACCGCCAGGGCCTCCACAAAACCCCGATGTGCTTTGCCGCCCTGAAAATCTTCAAGGCTAAAGTTGATATTGGTAAACCAGTCTTCCCGCTTTGATTCGGTGCCTCGGAAGCCAATCAGAATGATATCGTCATTGGCGGCTACAAAAGCCTGGGTGTCTTCCTCAGGATCTGCATCTTCAATGTCCTGAAAGTGGGTGAGGCCCCAAAGCTCCTCCAAGACCAGGGCCACCGGTCCCGGAGCATCATATACCAAAGCCGAGAACTTGGCCAGACTAAGTGCATTTTGAGGGCTAAACATCTGGGCCCTTGGTTCAAAGGCAAAATACTGATAAGAGGCCAGGTCCTGGTTCATAGATTTACATGCATAAGGAAAAAGAGCGGGTTTGTTCCATCAAGTTTGAAAGAGGTCTCAGGAAACCTCCTCAGGGCTATTGGCCACCTTGTTGAGTAGCTTTTCCAGAAACTTAAGGCCCTTGTCAAGGCCATTGGCTTTGAAACAGGCCAGGATGGCCTGGCGCTGGCTTATCAAAACCGATTTAAGGAATTTGCGCCGGGCCGGGCGGTCCGTAATCATTGCTTCCAACTCCGCCAGTGCTTTCTGAGATTTAAGCTCGGCTTCCAATTGAGGCTTCAGGCAGTTGCAGAGGTCGCCTCCCCATTGGGTTTGATAATTTTTTCTACCACAAAATCGCCCACCAAAGGCAGTAGCTTGCCGCCCCATTTGGTAATAAAATCGTGGGTATCCTGGCAGCTCAATTCAGATATCTGGGCGACTACTTTGGCCTTCTGGGCCTCCTGGTCAAACCCTGGCACATTGCCACCTGATTGAGGCTGGCAAGCCAGCAAAACCGAAAAAGCAAAAAGGAATAAATGCCCGTAATTGTGCTTCATAAACCGTCTTTATAATTTATTTTAGAGGTAATAAATTTGCTTACTTCAAAAATGAACAATATCCGGGAGATTCTCCAAAAAATTGCCCCAAAAAAATTAGAAACAGTGTTGAATGCCTATGCTCTGCTCTGGCAAAAACAGGCCCAGCATCCCGATTGGGAGGTGCCGGGGCTAGGGCTCTACCTCAAACAAGGCCAATACCTGGCCGGGGAGGTCATTCAGCTAGACTTTCAGTTGGAGCTGCTTGGCCTTCGGGTGGGCCAGGAAGCCGAAAGTCTTCACCTGACCATAGTGCCCTTTAAGGAAATTGCTGCTTTCACGCTTTTACATCTTGAGAAATGCCCCGAATTTGTTGCCGAATTGTCTGCTTTTTAATGGCGGTGCTGGGAGGAGCCTGTCAGAAGTCTCCCGAGCACCTTCCCGAAATAAGTTTTTATTACTGGCAGACTTCTTTTTCACTTTCTGCCCAAGAACAAGTCTATCTGGACAGCCTAGAAGTAAGAAGACTCTATCTTCGATTTTTTGATGTGGATTGGCAGGCAAGTCGCCAACAGGCCGCCCCCATAGGCCTTCTCCGGCTTTCTGCCCAGACCCTCGCTTTGCCTCAACTAACCGAAATAGTGCCTACCTTTTTTATTACTGAGCGCACGTTGCAATACCTGCCCGACTCAGCAGTTTCGGCCCTGGCCCGGCAAATGGCGCAGAAGTGTATCGAGATGTCCCGTTCGCCCCAGTTTCGGGCTATTTTCCAAAAGCCAGGATTCCGGCCTTTCAACTCGACTGCGACTGGACACCGGGCACTCGGGCCAAATACTTCCGGCTTCTGAAAGCATTCAAAGCCCAAATTCCGCGCCCGGCCCACCTAAGCCACACCCTCCGGCTTCACCAATACCGCTACCCCCGGCAAACGGGGCTGGCCCCTACCGACCAGGCAGTGTTGATGTTTTACAACATGGGCAACCTGAGCGATTCCTTGCAAAATTCTATCCTCAACCTAGAAGTGGCCCGGGCCTATCTACAAGTCCCCCAGCCCTATCCTCAGCCCCTGGATGTGGCCCTGCCATTGTTTTCCTGGGGGGTGGTCTATCGAAATGGGCAGGTAGTCAATTTGTTGGCAGGCCTGGATGAATCGGTTTGTGCGCAAAACCTTCATTTTAAGCTCCAAAAGGAAGCTTGGTTTGTGGCCCGTAAAAGTCATTATTTTCGGGGGGTATATCTTTACAAAGGAGACCGACTGAAAATAGAGCGCATTTACCCGGATGCGCTGGCCCAGGCCTGCCAGCTTTTGAGGCAGCAGCTTCGTCCATTGCCTTCAAGAATCATTTTTTTTCACCTGTCTCCTGAGGTAGTACGCCATTTTCCGGCAGCCTTGCTTCGGGAAAAAATACAGAAGTGAGGGCCCGCCGGGAAGGGATGGCACTATTTCAACAAGTAATTTTATTTATAAAGGAATTCTTTATTTCCTGTAAATTTCTAACTTGATAGCACCGTTTTACATCAAGCAGGCTTTAAACGAGGGGCTCTGGTTTTCGTCTTTATAAAAGCTTGTAAGCAAATCCAAATAGGTGCTTTATAAGTACATTTTAAAAACATAAGTGCCTAAGGGCTTAGAAGAGAGAGGGGCTTGAATTGGTCTTGAAAACGAACTTATAAAAGAAAAAGGGTTTTAAAAGCAGGTAAAAACTTACATCATTTTTTGGCCTTTTCAATAAAGCCCTAACTTTGCCCTAGATTGTTTGCGGGAAAGATTTAGCAGTTCTGCCTTGTTGCATCGTTTTAGAGAAGTGTAAATACAAAACTCATCCCTTATGCTGATAGTTTTAGCAGCTTTCCTGATTGCCTCTGGCATCACTTTCATCAGTATCCCCGCTATTATCAACCTCGCGAAGCAAAAGCGTCTCTTTGATGAACCCGACCTAGCCCGCAAATTGCACCATCCACGCATTCCTACCTTAGGCGGAGTAGCCATATTCGGCGGCTTTCTCATTAGTAGTATTTTCTGGTTTGACTATACCCAAGACCCGGCCCTGCCTTATGCTTTCGCTTCAATGGCCATTTTGTTTTTTACGGGCATTAAAGATGATATTATCCCCCTCACCGCTCGCAAAAAGTTTGTGGCCCAGTTGATTGCGGTAGCCATTGTGGTTTTTCGGGCAGATATTCGGCTCACCAATTTATATGGCCTTGCGGGGCTTGAAGAAATTTCTTACCCCCTCAGTGTTGCCCTCACCAGCATCGCTTTGCTGGGGCTTATCAATGCCTTTAACCTGATTGATGGCATCAATGGGCTGGCAGGGGGTATTGCCTTCATCGTAGGAACAATCTTTGGGCTTTTGTTTCTCAACATGCAGGCTTTGAACCTGGCCATTTTGTCGTTTGCGATGGCGGGGGCCTGTGTGGGATTTTTGTATTATAACTACCAGAACCGGATATTTATGGGCGATACAGGCTCGCTGACGATTGGGCTTATTTCGGCCATTTTGGCCATTGAGTTTATTGAAATCAATGCTTCGGCCCAGGGGTATTTGTTCAAGTCTTCATTTGCGCCAGTGTTTGCCCTGGCAGTTTTGATTATACCATTTTTTGATACCGTTCGGGTGATGGTCTTAAGAATCGCTCAGGGGAATTCTCCTTTTGAGGGGGACCGGAACCATTTACATCATTTACTGGTAGATTCGGGTCTTACCCACATCCAGGCCGCCGCAACATTATACTTTACCAATCTCCTTTTTGTGGGCATGGCCTGGCTGGGTCAAAGCCTGCCTCAACTGCTGCTTTTATTTTGCTTGCTTTCTTCGGCTACGGCCCTCAGTATGCTACTTTATTATTTCAAAATGCAACGTGAGCTTGCCAAAAGCGATTTACTTTCCCACAATGCCGCTCTTTCTGGTTTCAAAAAATATCGGGAGCAGGCTTTAAGCTCAAAGTAGTTTTTGCACAATGTTTTCTAGGCTCACGCCTTCTGCTTCGGCTCGGAAGTTTCGCACAATCCGGTGGCGCAGGATAGAAAGGGCTACGGCCCGGATGTCTTCCATATCGGGGGAGTATTTTCCTTTGAGCAGGGCATTGCATTTGGCTCCCAAAATCAGGTTTTGAGAAGCCCGAGGACCTGCCCCCCATTCCAAAAATTCATTAGCCTCTGCCGAAGCATTGGCGGTATTGGGGCGGGTTTTGTGCACTAGCTTCACGGCATAATCAATGACATTGTCGGGCACAGGCACCCGCCGCACCAGGTGCTGGAAATAGAGAATTT
Organism: Microscillaceae bacterium; assembly: GCA_012031215.1. Classification (GTDB taxonomy): domain Bacteria; phylum Bacteroidota; class Bacteroidia; order Cytophagales; family Microscillaceae; genus JAAUUB01. Next base: position 30,098 of record JAAUUB010000011.1, read on the forward strand.
CTTCGCTGGATATCACCTTTTCTACGGCGGGTTTTTCGTCGGTGGTGGTGCGTTTCACAATATCTACCTCGGCTTCGTAGCTGGGATAATCCAATTGGATATTATACATAAAGCGGTCGAGCTGGGCTTCGGGCAGGGGATAAGTGCCTTCCTGCTCAATGGGGTTTTGGGTAGCCAGCACAAAAAAGGGCCGGGAAAGCTCATATTTTTTACCAGAAATGGTAACAGCAAATTCCTGCATAGATTCCAACAGGGCCGACTGGGTTTTGGGGGGCGTTCGGTTGATTTCATCAGCCAGGATGATATTGGCAAATACAGGCCCCTGAATAAACTTAAAGTTACGCTCTTTGTCCAGGGTTTCGGAGCCGAGAATATCCGAGGGCATCAAATCCGGGGTAAACTGGATACGATTGAAGCTCAACTCCAATGAGCTGGCAATGGTTTGGATGAGCAGGGTTTTGGCCAAACCGGGCACCCCCACCAGCAGGCAATGCCCCTGGCAAAAAATGGCATTGAGCAAAAGATGTACTACCTCATCCTGGCCTACGATGACCTTGGCGATTTCACGACGAAGGCGTTGATAGGTTTCGGCAAGGGCATTGGCGGCTTCTACATCAGAATTGTATTTTTCCATAAGGGTGGTTTAAGCTTGCGAACAAGCATTTATATTGAAAAATGAATTGAATTGGATTAAGAATACTTTAGGTGTTGGGAAATGACAGGTATCAATTACGGCTTCTCATTGTATTTTTAAGATATTACAAAGGTCGTATTCCTCGTCTATGCTGATATATACCTCGTCTTTGGTGCGTACAAACCATTCGTTGACGGCTTCGTTGCGCTTTTGGTTGTAAGTAAAATTAGCGATGCGTTGATAATCGGTCTCGAGGCTGGCCTCGTGGGGTGGGCGTTTGGATTTGAGATAGATAAGCCTTACCGCGCTTTTGCCATCATCGGTGCGGTAGGGCATAGGGCGCGAAATCTGCCCTACTTGCATGGTATCAATTGTGAAATAGAGATAAGGGTCCATATCCTCCACAAAAACCCGGGAGTCGCCATCGGGGCCCTGAATTACCCCGCCCGCCATGGCTGTATTTTTATCTTCAGAGAAATCACGAGCGGCTTTTTCAAAGCTCAGGCTGTCGAGGAGGATTTGCGTTCTGAGGCTGTCTAAAAACTGCCGGGCCTCACTAATATCTACTTCGTCGTAGTTGGGCCGAAGCAGAATATGGGCGGCCCGGTATTCGTTGCCGCGTTTGTCAATGAGTTTGATAAGGTGAAAGCCATATTCAGATTCTACAATGCGCGACAGTTCCCCGGGTTTCATCCGAAAAACAGCCGCTTCAAACTCGGGCACTGAGGTGCCGCGGGTGAGCCAGTTGAGGTCGCCTCCGTCTTTGGCCGAGCCCCGGTCTTCGGAAAAGCGCTTGGCCAGTTCGGCAAAGTCTTCTCCCTGCAAGACGCGTTGTTTGAGGGCTTCCAGTTTTTCTTTGACAGCTTGCTTTTGGGTACGGTTCACGCCCGGTATTTTGACAATGTGAGCCACTTCTACCTCCACACCAAAATAAGGGAGGCTGTCTTGGGGGATAGTGGCAAAGAATTTTCGGACCTCTTTGGGGGTGGGTTTGGGCACCGATTCGGTGATTTGGTTTTGTACCTTTTGCACCACCAGTTGATTACGGATTTCGCCCCTTAGTTCTTCTCGCAAATCGCCAATGGTTTTGCCATAGAGTTGCTCTATTTTATCAAGAGAACCCAGTTGCATTTCCATTGCCTGAAAACGCCGCTCCAGTTGGCTCTCTACCTGGCGGTCTTCTACCACAATTGAGTCAATTTCGGCTTTGGCCAGCATCATTTTCTCAATGATGAGTTGCTCGAGCAACTGGCACCGGGCCGTAGCGGGTTCTATCCCTTCCAGTTGCCCTTGATAAAGTAAGTTGTAATACAACTTCTCAACATCAGATTTTAGAACAATAAAATTGTCAACCTTGGCCACAATTTTATCCAAAGTAGTGCCCTCCTGGGCAAAGGTGGGCGGAACTCCCCAAAAGGCCAGCCAAAGGGCTAGGCCGGTAAGACGGTTTTTCATGGACGAAAATTTTGAACAATTGCTTTTTCTGGGCTTCTTTATATGTTTCTTCTTCCAGTTCTTGAATCAGTTTCACTTTGCGTTGGTTGAGCAGTAACTCACGAATGGCCGGGGCTACATAGGCCAAAGGGGCCAGCTCGCCCACTTTTTTGAGTTGTTTTACTTGCCAATACACCACCTGGTCAGCCTGGGTTTGCACCAAAAGTTGCCCAACTTGCAAATAAACCATCAAGGCCTCCGACGGATTGAGACCAGCGCGGCGAATGGCTTTGTTGGTCGGGGTCCACTCCTGGGGTGCTATCTGAAAGGACTTGGCAAATTTAGCACAATATTCTTTCAATTTTTGTGCATCCTCCGACTTATTACTGGCTATCCAGGCGGGCAGTAGGTTTTGGTCGGGGCTGCTGGCCGGGATTCTCAGAAAAATAAAGCCGACCAGGTCTTCTTTCAGGCGAAAATTTTCTGGGTTTTGTTGATAATAGGTCTCTATTTCCTGGGGGCGAAGATTTTCTTTGAGTTTGTCGCGCAGGTATTGCTTTTCAAATTCGTGAGCAATCAATTCTTCCCGATAATTTTGCACTTTTTGCTCGATTTCGGCCTCGTCCAGGTTGCCCATCTTTTGGGCTTTGAGCATTATCAGTCGGTTGCGCACCCATTGATTGGTATATCTTTCTACCCATTGGGTGCTATCGGCGGGCGGCAGACCCGCCGGCATGATTTCCTGGACCTGACGGGCATATAATTTATATGTCTGTACCTGGGCCAGTAAGGCTCCCTGTGCTTGCGCACCAGGCTTTGTCGTGGACTGACAATGGCTCAGCAGCAAGCCTCCGCCCAACAGGAGAAGACATTGAAAAACCCATAAAAGTATTTTCACAAACACGACGGCTTATTTTCGGATGAGTTTATCGATTTCTTTTTGATTTCGCACCACCGGATATTTCTGGCTCAGGGTTTGGAGCCACTCTGCTTCCAAGTCTGCCTGAAAATCATTAATGGCATTGCCCCGGGCCTCGCGATAGGTCTTGGGGCGGGGTTCTTTGAGGTCATATACCTCTACATAGACCATTTTGCCATCGGCATTGAGGGTATAACTGCCTGGTTTCCAGGAAACCTGCCGAAGCCAGGGGTTTTGGCCTTTTTCATAGACACCTTCCTGAATCAAGAGATTGCCCAGTTGTTCTTCGCGAAAGATATTTTCCAGTTCCTTCTTCTCGGTGGTATAGAAGCGAAACTCGATGCGGCGATTGCGGGTCCGGTCGGTGCGGGAGGCGGGTTTGGTAAAACCAAAATCTTTGGTAATAATTTGACTGGGAGCCACTTTTTCAAAAGTCAGGTATTTGACAACGGGCAAAATACGCGCCCGGGCCAGGGTATCGCTTTCGGAGGGGTCGGCATGCCCCGCCACCTCTACACGAAGGTCAGGCCTTTGTTTGAGTAGCTTGGCCACCTCCTTGATGGTTTTGACACTGGCTTCGCTAAGGGTAATTTCATCCTTTTCAAAATAGAGATTATCAAATACCAATCCATTGACCGGAAAGATATTTTTAAGCAAATAGGCTTTGAGAGCTTCCAGGCTGTTTGGGTTTTCCAGTTCAAAGATGGCGGCCGTGGCTCGCTCGCCCCACTGGTAGCGGGCCGCATTTTGGTCATAAAACTGGCGTAGGCTGGTGGTATCTTGAATAGATTTTTCCCACACACTGCCGTTCATCACTTCATAGAGCATAGAACCTTCGCGGTATTCCTGCATCAGCAGGGCATATTCGGGATATTTTTCCGGGAGGCGTGCCCTTTCAAAATCGAGGGTCGTCTTGCGATAAAACTGCTGGTAGTATTGATACATCGCAAAAGCGGCACTGTCTAGGGCCGGGCGGGGCACTTGGGCATTATAGACGTATTCAATAAATTCCCGCACTTTGTAGTTTCGGGCTTCTTGCCCCCGCGGGCGAAAAGAAAACAAGGTTTCCTCGAGCAGCGGGTCATTGGCCTGATAGCTCCATCCCCCCTGAGCCAGGCGTTTGTCGGCTTTGGCCAAGGTCCGGGCCAGCACATCGGGATACTCCCGCCAGTCGTATTGTGTTTGTAACTGACGAATCAAGGCCAGTTCGCAAGAATTGGCCCGCTCCGATTTGCCAATCTCGGTTTTCAGGCCATTGAAGGCTTCTTCACGAGTAGAAAGTCCTTTTTTGTCAACCAGGCGGAGAATATGCCAGCCGTAGGCGGTGCGGAGCGGGGCGGATAAATCGCCTTTGCGTTCCAGGGCAAAAGCGGCTTGCTCAAACTCAGGCAATACTTGACCGATGCCAAATCGGGGCAGTTTGCCGCCCGCCTGCCGGGAGGTGGCATCGTCCGAATTTTCGCGGCAAAGCAGTTCCCAATTGCCGCCGGCCTGTAGTTCAGCATAAAGCTTGTCAATCTTGGTCTTTGCCGCCATTTCTTCCTCGGGCTTCGCCCCCTGAGCTACTTGCACCATCAGATGCGCCACTTCTACTTCACCCGGATTAGGCCTTCGCTCTTCTACTTTGAGAATATGGTAGCCAAATTTGGTGCGGAAAATCTCCGAAATTTGGCCCACTGGAGTCTGGTAGGCCACATTTTCAAAGGCATAGACGGTTTGGAGAGCCGTAATAAATCCTAGTTGGCCCTGATTTTGGTTAGACTTGGGGTCTTGCGAAAATTGCCGGGCCAGTTTGCCGAAATCTTCGCCACTCTGTGCCCGCTTTTGTATTTCTTCCATTTGCTGGTAGGCTTTCAAAGTATCGTGAGGGTCTTCTATTTCGGGCAGTTTGAGAAGGATATGGGCCACTTTAAGCATTTCCTTTTTGCGCTCATAGGCCTCGCTGGCCAGGCGCTCGAGGCAGGCGGCATCTGTAAGATACGGTTTGGCCAAAATTTCGAGGTAGGAGTTAAACTCCTGTATAAAGTCGGGGTTATCGGCTATCTTCTGCGCTTTAGCATCCTGGATTTTGAGTTTAAATTTGATGAAGAGGTCCAGGTAGCTGTCCAGGTGAGCTTTCAGGTAGAGGCTGTCACGGTTGCGGGTGTTTTTTTCATAGACATACACAAACTCAGATTTTTTGACCGGGTCTGCCCCAATTTGCACCAAGACCGGGTCTTTTTGGGCTTGCCCTGGGCTGAAACGTGAGGGCTTAGTCCTGTCCAAAGCCCTACTATGGCCAAGCTTATTGAAATTGCACGAGAAAATCCCATATTTTTCAAATTTTTGGCGCAATGTTACTAAATTTTCCCCAATATGCCGCCCTGCCTTTGCCAAGCCCCCCAATTCCTTTGTCTATTTAAGTTTCTCAAATTTGCTACAAAATTTGACCGCCAAGCATTTTCTCAAAAAACTTTCCCGGCGGGCTTGTATTTCAAAAATAACGACGTATGTTTACGACATACTTTTATCAATATCCCAATGACCTACGCCAAAATAAGTGCGTTTTCGGAGACCTTGCAGGAGTTGGCCGCACTTTCCAAGTTATTGTCTCACCCGGCCCGCTTGGCCATTCTGCAATACCTGGCCGAAGCCCAAACCTGTATTTCGGGCGACATTGCTCAGGAACTTCCCCTCAGCCGCACCACCGTTTCGCAGCATCTGCAAGAACTGAAAAAAGGGGGCCTCATTCAGGGGGAGATAGAGGGTAATACCGTTTGCTACTGCCTTCATCCCGAAAACATAGTACGGCTCAAAAAACTAATGGACGATTTCTTCACTTCGCTTACCCCGCCTTCGCTGGCCTGCAATTGTTAAAAAGCCAGGAGGCAAGCGATAATTAACTAGTGTAGTAATGACGAATGTTTACGACATACTTCTATGAATCAAACCCGCCACACCAAGTCCACTTCTTTGCCAGGCATTGGTTTTTTTGAAAAATACCTGAGCCTTTGGGTCTTTTTCTGCATTGGGCTGGGCATAGCCCTGGGCAAAGCAAGTGGTTCGGCCATCCAAAGCATCAGCCAATGGACGGTTTATTCGGTCAATGGCCCAATTGCCTTGCTTATCTGGTTGATGATTTACCCGATGATGGTGCAGATTGATTTTTCTTCCCTTCGGAGGGTGGGACAAAACGGGCGGGGGCTCACCCTTACCCTCTTGGTCAATTGGGCCATAAAGCCTTTTACAATGGCTTTTTTTGCCTGGCTGTTTTTTTATCAATTGTATCAGGCCTGGCTCAGCCCTGCCGAAGCCCAGGGCTATCTGGCCGGAGCGGTCTTGCTGGGAGCCGCCCCCTGCACCGCAATGGTATTTGTGTGGTCGTATCTGAGCGGGGGCGATGCCAATTATACCCTGGTGCAGGTTTCGGTCAACGACCTGGTTCTGTTGCTGGCCTTTGTGCCCATTGTGCAGTTTTTGCTGGGAATTCACCAAGTACCTGTGCCTTACGAGGTCTTGCTCACTTCGGTGCTTGTGTTTGTGGTGATTCCTTTGGTAGCCGGTTATTTATCCAATCGCCTGCTCTTGGCCCGTTATGGGGCCGATTGGTTTAAAACCCGGTTTTTGCCCCGGCTTAAGCCGGTTTCTATTGTGGCCTTGCTAAGCACCCTGGTTTTGCTCTTTGCCTTTCAGGGAGATAAAATCCTGGCCGCGCCTTTTCACATTGTGTTGATTGCCGTGCCGCTTACCCTGCAAACCTACTTTATCTTTTTCCTGTCCTGGTTTGGCGGGCGGATTTTAGGTCTTTCGTACCGTACCTGTGCCCCCGCGGCTATGATAGGGGCCAGCAATTTTTTTGAGTTGTCCGTGGCCGTTGCCATTGCCCTTTTTGGCCTCGATTCGGGGGCGGCCCTGGCCACAGTGGTGGGGGTTTTGATTGAAGTTCCTGTAATGCTCTCACTGGTGGCGCTTGCCAAAAGATGGAAATACTGAATGAACCGGTATGGCTATATCATTTTTAACCTAAACAATTTGCAATAATGAATCCTGACAATGTAAAAGAAATCATCAAAGCCAAATACTCCGAAATTGCCCAAAACAGCCCAAAACAAAGGCCTGATGGCTGTAGCTGTGGCCCTTCGGTGAGGCTCGATGAAATAGTTGATTTCTCGGAAAACTACACTCACCTGGAAGGCTACCTGGCTGAGGCCAACCTCGGCTTGGGCTGTGGCTTGCCCACCGAACTGGCCCATATCAAAGCCGGCGATACGGTGCTGGACCTGGGTGCCGGAGCGGGCAACGACTGGCTTTGTGGCCCGGGCCCGGGTAGGGGAGGCCGGTCAGGTGATTGGGGTAGATTTTTCGGAAGCCATGGTGGCAAAAGCCCGCCAAAATGCGGCCAAAATGGGCTTTGAAAACGTGGTGTTTTATGTGGGCGAGATTGAAAACCTGCCCCTCCCCGATGCCTGCGCCGATGTGGTGGTGAGCAATTGCGTGCTTAACCTAGTGCCCGACAAAGCCCGGGCCTTTGCCGAAACCTATCGCGTCGTGAAGCCTGGGGGCCATATCAGTGTTTCGGACATGGTACTCAAAAGCCAACTACCCGAAGGCCTCCGCCAGGATGCCTCGCAATTTGCGGGCTGCGTGGCCACAGCTATCGAGCGGGATGAATACCTGGCCTATATCCAGGCCGCCGGCTTTGTGAATATTCATATTCAAAAATCCCGCAAGTTGGATTTGCCCGATGAGATGCTGGCCCGCTATTTCCAGCCCGACGAGATGGCCTTGTTTAAAAGTGAAGAAAAAGGCCTCTTCAGCATCACTATTTTTGCGGAAAAACCTGCGCCAGTGCACTGATTTTTGATTCAAAAGACCTTATTCATTTCACTTTAAACAAATAACTGTATGAAACGCCTCCTTTGCTATTTTATCTTTTTGTGCTTTATCTTTATCCAAACACCCCAAGCCATGGCCCAAACCCAGTTTTACAAACCTTTGGAAAGCTACACCGCTTCTTTGCCCGGCGAATTTTCACAAATTGACCCGGAGCGTCAGGAAGCCCTGCGGGCCATTGGTGATTACATTGTAGAAAAGCGTAAAGCCGACCTTCCGGTACAAATCACGGTGATTTGCACCCACAACTCCCGCCGCAGCCACATGGGCCAGCTCTGGCTACAGGCTGCGGCAACTTATTACGAAGTGCCGAAGGTACACACCTTCTCGGGCGGTACCGAAGTTACCGCTTTCAATCCCCGGGCCGTGGCCGCCCTGGAAAGAGCCGGCTTCAAAATCAGCAAGACAAACAATGCCAGCGAACCCGACAATCCGCTTTATGAAACAAGTCTGGGGCAGGGATTGGAAAATTATCGGCTGTTTTCTAAAAAGTTTAGCCACCCACAAAATCCACAAAAGGACTTTGCCGCGATAATGGTATGCAGTGATGCTGATGCTGCCTGCCCCATCGTGCCTGGCGCAGATGCCCGTTTTGCCATTCCTTACGAAGACCCCAAGCTCTTCGACGGAAGCCCCTCCGAAACGCCCCAATACGATGCCCGCGCCCGACAAATCGCCCGCGAAATGTTTTTTGTGATGGAATATGCCAAAAATCAAATCGCTGTGTGGCAAGCGGGACAGAAGTAAAAACACGAAAAGACAGCCTCATGAAAGCAAAAAAGCCTGTTGGAATGACAGGCTTTTTTTGGTGAGGAAAGCTGTGATTTTACTTTACCCTCTCAAAATAATTGTCTTCCACATGCCTGCGTAAACCGGCTGAAAATAAGATTACTTGATCTTTGGGAAGGTCATATCTTTTTCCACCTTCCACCTGAATAGTAATTGTAGATTTTGCCACATCTTGCCCCACTATCCAATAAAGCCTTGATTTTGGTCGTATTGCTTGTTTATCCCACTTGTGCCTTTGTTGGCGTTTTGTTGATTAATAAAATCCATAACGCCTCTATCCACATCATTTTATTGTTTTGATACATTCAAAATTAGGGGGTTTGCGGAATACCTTTTACGCATCTCTTGGAAAGAAATTTTATATAAATTATTGATTTTCAATAATTTAAGCAAGAGCACATACCCATATTTTGCGTAAAAAAAGGTTGGCAGAGCTTACGCCCTACCAATCTTGTTGGTTTTACTTCTCACGAAGCTGTTTTTGCAAATCGCTTACTTGATTTTTCAGCAGATTGATTTCTTTTTCAATCTTTGAAAAGGTTTGTTTCTGGCTTTCAAGATTGATTTCAATGGATGCTTCGGCTATGAGGTCATTGTCCAGACTTTCCCAATCAGTATAATTCAAAAACTTCGCTATGCTATCTTTTGAGCTCCTTTTGCTCAACACATTTTCAGTGTCTTCATAGCTTTTCTGCCCGAAGAGGCGTTTGAGTGTATGGCTATCTACTTCGGTCAAAGCCTCCAAAGCTATAAAATGCTTATGTTCCCAGACATCCGTAGGCTGATTCAAATACTCATACAGCTTACGATAGTTTTTGTCTTTGGCTACTTTTCTACGTGCTTCATCTGCCAAGCGATTGCAAAGGGATTTTTTGATAAATGGATTCATACGAAAACAAGATTTAAGGGTGAAAAAAAGATTTACCCTTTGGGTAGTCCTCAATTCGTTGTTTTGTATTGTGAATCAAATTATCTCATTTCAACTTTATCTCCACCTCAATTTCTCGCTTTTCTCGCTCCAACTCTGCCCTGAGTTCCGCCTCTGTCGGTAGATAAAGCATATATTTGGAAGCAAAAAGCGTTTGGCTGTTTTCCAAGACCGAATATTTGACAATCGTATTGTTTTTTTCGGAACAAAGTATAATGCCGATAGTCGGATTATCGCCTTCGGTTTTGCATTGGTCTTCCCAAAAGCGTACATAAAATCCATCTGCCCAATGTCTTGGTGGGTGAGTTCGCCTATTTCAGGTCAATCAACACAAAACACTTCAAGATATAATTGTAAAAACCAAATCAATGTAAAAATGAGAGCCTTCGGCGGTGATGCGTCTTTGGCGAGCCACAA
>JAAUUB010000166.1 GCA_012031215.1 Microscillaceae bacterium
AGCTTTTTGTCCATCAAAATCTCTACTTCCTCTTGCAGGCCTTTGAGGGTCAGATTTTGTCTGGGGAGGCATTTTTCTAGGCTCCGCATTGTGCCAAAACCCAGCAAAAGGGCTAAAAAAAAGCCCAAATGCGGGCGCATTTTGTAAGGCTTGGATATTTTTAAGATAAGGCAATTCGGCGGGCCGGGTGTCCAGCACATATATCAGCAACAAAGTAATCGCCGAAGCCATTAAAAAGCGAAGCAGTTTCCACATAATCATCCGGGCGAGTGCGTGTATTTTCAGATAAAGAATCAGGTAAGCTTGTTTTTTGAGAAGCCCACTGTTGTGGACGCAAAATTAAAGCATTTCAGATAAATAGTATTTTTTTTAGGTGGTTTTTACCTAAAAAATCAAGTGCCCTTATTTCTCAGTCCATTTTTACTTTTTTTTCAATCTTGGTAAAGCCTGTATAAGCATGCAAAACCGAGGGTAAGGCAATGCTTTGCCCGTCGAGACTTTGGTTATTTTCGAGCAGAGCGGCTACAATGCGGGGTAAAGCCAGGGCGCTGCCATTGAGGGTATGCGCCAGGACGTTCTTCTTTTGGTCTTTGGCCCGGTAGCGAAGCTTGAGCCGGTTGGCCTGGAAGGTTTCAAAATTGCTCACCGAGCTGACCTCGAGCCAGCGTTTTTGCGCCCCTGAAAAGACCTCCAAATCATAAGTAAAGGCCGAAGTAAAGCCTAAATCACCCGCACAAAGTTTTAACACCCGGTAGGGCAGGCCCAATTTTTCCAAAAGCCCTTGTACGTGGGTTTTCATTTCCTCGAGAGCCTGGTAAGAATGGTCGGGGTGCTGGATTTGGACAATTTCTACTTTATCAAATTGGTGGAGGCGGTTCAGTCCTCGCACTTCGGCACCCCAGGAACCAGCCTCCCGCCTGAAGCAGGGGGTATAGCCTACCCGTTTCAGCGGAAAATCCGATTCTTCCAAAATCACGTCCCGAAAAATATTGGTAATGGGCACTTCGGCGGTAGGGATGAGGTACAAATCGTCGGCAGGGGCAAAATACATCTGGCCTTCTTTATCAGGCAATTGGCCCGTTCCATAGCCCGAATCGGCATTGACCAAGAGGGGGGGAATTACCTCGAGATAGCCCGCTTTGGTGGCTTCATCCAGAAAAAAGCTAATCAAAGCCCTTTGCAAGCGTGCGCCGGCACCTTTATAAAAAGGAAAACCAGCACCGCTTACTTTCACGCCCATTTCAAAGTCGATGATGTCAAAATCTCGGATTAAATCCCAGTGGGGCCGGGCGTTTTCGGGAAGCTGGGGCAGGTCGCCGTGGGCATAGGCCACAAGGTTTTGCTCAGCATTTTTGCCCTCAGGAACCTGGTCATGCGGGAGATTAGGCAGGAGGTAGAGCGTGTCTTGCACCTGTTTTTCAAAGTTTCGCAAGAGTTCTTCGCCTTCTTTGATTTGGGCTTTGAGGGCGGCAGTGGCCTCAATGGCCGCTTGGGCTTCGTTTTCTTGTTTTTGGGCCTTGAAAATTCCAATATTTTTTGATTGGGTATTGAGTTCGGCTTTGAGCCGGTCCAGTTGGACTTGGGTTTGGCGGCGGTTTTGGTCAGCTTCCAGGAGTTGGTTCACCAGGGCCTCGGCTTGGTCAAGGTGTCTTTTGCGAAGGCCTTTTATCACCAGTTCGGGGTTTTCGCGTACATTTTGCAGCTCGAGCATAATCTTCTCAAAAAAGTTTTTTTGATTAATTCCTGAATTGTGTTAAATTTGCGCAACTAAGAAACAAATCTAGTTGTTTCATCCCATATTTTGCGAGGCAGGGTCATAATTAGCAAAATTTTTGTTCTTAGTTTGACAAGTCTAAATCCTTGTTTTATTTTGCCTCAAAATCAGAAAGCCGTTCTGGTTTGCTCCAATGTAAAACGAGCCTCATAAACCCATCCACTTATTATTATTGCAGTTAGAATCAGCGGGTAAGGCACAAGTGAGATGCGGCAATCAAGGTATTTAAACAGACCCCTGTCCGGAGATGCTTAATTTTTCAGGCTTGCTGGTGCGTATTGCTTAGAAAAGCAAATCATTTTTCAAAAATATTTTTCTGAATTTTTCAAATCCCATTTTCTCAAATCTTAAATTTTAACCTTGGTTTACCCCCAAAAAAAGACGTGTTTTTGTTATGTATAACATTGATGAACTGAATATGAAGTTGCTTTCCGAGTTGAGAGACATTGCGGAAAGGCTCCAGGTCAAAAACCTGAAAAAACTCACCAAAAAAGAACTGATTTACAAAATCCTCGACCAGCAAGCCATTCTCCCGGATGGCGACCTATTATCGGTTCCTACTTTGACGGAAGAAAAACCACCCCTCGACAGCCACAACATCAAGGATGGGCTAACGGGACGAAGGCCACGTGTAAAACGGGAAAATGTTCGTGCCGAAGAGGATGTTTTTAGCAATGGATTCGAGCATCCCGAAGAGGAAGCCGAAGAAATCCCCAGCCCCAGTCTGGAACTGGACTTTGACCCCGACAAACTCTTTGAAGACGACTTGCTTCCTAGCCCGGTTTTATTCAAAGAACCAGCCCCGGTTTTAGAAGAGAAAGAGAAAGAACCCCCCCGCATCGTCAAACGCCCCGAAAAACCCAATATCCGCGAATTTGATGGCCTCATCGAGAATGAAGGCGTACTCGAGATTATGCAGGACGGGTACGGATTCTTGCGCTCAGCCGATTATAACTACCTGGCCAGCCCCGATGACATTTACGTTTCACCTTCTCAAATCAAGCTCTTTGGCCTCAAAACTGGCGATACTGTCCGAGGCCAAATTCGCCCCCCCAAAGAAGGGGAAAAATATTTTGCCCTCCTTCGGGTAGAAACCATCAACGGCAAAACCACTGAAGAAATCCGCGACCGTATTCCTTTTGAATATCTCACGCCTCTCTTTCCCGAAGAAAAACTTAACCTCAGCACCCGCCCCGACGAAATGTCGACCCGTATCCTGGATTTATTTGCGCCCATTGGCAAAGGCCAGCGCGGCATGATAGTAGCCCAGCCCAAAACGGGTAAAACCGTTTTGTTGAAAAAATTGCCAATGCCATTGCCCAAAACCACCCTGAGGTGTTTTTGATTGTGTTGCTCATTGACGAACGCCCCGAAGAAGTAACCGACATGGCTCGGAGCGTGAAGGCCGAAGTGATTTCCTCTACTTTTGACGAGCAAGCCGAACGCCATGTCAAAGTGGCCAGTATTGTGCTGGAAAAAGCCAAGCGCATGGTGGAATCCGGCCACGATGTGGTCATTTTGCTCGATTCTATCACCCGCCTGGCCCGCGCCTACAACACCGTAGTGCCCTCCTCCGGCAAGATATTGACCGGCGGGGTGGATGCCAACGCTCTGCACAAACCCAAGCGTTTCTTTGGCTCGGCCCGGAATGTAGAAAATGGCGGCTCACTCACCATCATCGCCACCGCCCTCATCGAGACAGGCTCAAAAATGGATGAGGTGATTTTTGAAGAATTTAAAGGGACAGGCAATATGGAACTTCAGCTCGACCGGAAGCTGGCCAACAAGCGCATGTATCCGGCCATCGACGTGCCTTCCTCAGGTACGCGCCGCGAAGATTTGCTGATGAGCCGCGAAGAACTGGCCCGCGTGTGGATTCTTCGTAAATATATGAGCGATATGAACTCTATCGAGGCCATGGAATTCTTGCAGGAAAAAATGAAAGGAACCATGGACAATTCGGAGTTCTTAATGTCAATGAACGGGTAATTTTCCCGATTTTTTTTTGCTTTGCCCACAGGCCGTCCCGACTTGCCTGTGGGCTTTCGCAAAGCCTTCCTTTTTCAAAAGATAAATCACATATTTGCACCAAATTAAAAACCGATTTAGGTCAAAAACATTTTTATTTTGGGATTCTTAGAAATTGGAAAATTAGTCAAAAGCCTGGCGGAATATAAAGACATCCAGGAACAACGCTTCAAAGCAGAGATAGAAAACCAGAAATCTTCGGTTTTTTTATACCTGATTATGGCCATTTTTGCTTTACTATTTTTGCTGTTTGTTTTTATTACACTGGCTTTTTGGATGGCCACTTTCTTTGGTAATGCCGCCTGGAAAGGCTTTTTGGCGGTTACGATATTCCAGGTTTCGGTCATGCTGGGGGCGGCAGCAATTTTGCGCCTCAAAAGCCAGAAAACCAAAAAAAAACGCCGCCTGGCTCAAGCCCAATCACAAGCCCTTCCCCAAAATCAACCGCTTTAAAAATCAAGCAATATGGCACAAGCAAACCATCCATCCTCGCGCGCTAACAAAGACCTGGGGACCTTGCGCGAACTGGAAAAGCAAAAGCGGGACGAAATCCTGAAACATTTCAAGAAACTGGGTCGGGACCTGGGTACAGCCACCATTATTTTTTTATCGGCGGTGCTTACTTATCAAATCTCTCGTTCGTTTAGCAAAAAGAAAAGCCGTCGCAAGAAATAAAAAAGCTGGAAACCCTGGTGCAAAACCAGGCCGGAGGCTATCTGATGCCCCAAGCCAAATCCACGATAATGGATGTTGTGCTGCGTAAAGTTACTGAAGTAGGGCTGGATATTTTGGAAGACCGCGTGCGGGAGCAAATCTCAAGCTTAGCCAAGAAAAATGCAAAGTAAAATCTTGTCGGAAATAAGTGCCCGAAAACAGCAAGGCCTCAAGTCATTGGCACTTTTAATCGACCCCGACAAGTTTGAAGAAAAACAAGCCCAAGCCCTGGCCAACATCCAGGCCTACGAACAAGCCGACTTGCTGCTGGTGGGGGGAAGCTTGATAAACGGGGCCAATATTGGCCAAACCATTCAATTGGTGAAGCAATATACCACTCGCCCGGTAGTTATTTTTCCGGGCAGTAATATGCATATTGATTGGCAGGCCGACGGCATTTTATTTCTTTCGCTTATTTCAGGGCGTAATCCCGAATTTTTAATTGGACAACACATCATTGCGGCCCCTTTCCTCAAAAAAAGCCGTTTAGAGGTGATTTCCACCGGCTATATGCTGGTGGAAGGGGGGAAAGCTACCACTGTCTCCTACATCAGCCATACCAATCCTATCCCCCATGATAAGCCCGAAGTGGCGGCCTGCACGGCCATGGCCGCTGAGATGCTCGGGATGTCGCTCATCTATGCCGATGCGGGCAGCGGCGCTGCGCGCCCAGTAAGCCCCAAAATGATTCAAGCCCTCCGCAAAGCAATTGAGGTGCCTTTATTGATTGGGGGGGGCATCCGCAGTGCCGACCTGGCCGAAACAGCCTGGCGGGCGGGGGCCGATATGATTGTGGTGGGCAATGCCATAGAAAGCCAGCCCACCCTTTTGTCTCAAATAGGCCAGCGGGCCAAGTGGCTAAACCAAAACCAAGCCTGAATCCCAGACTTATACATTCATCAGCGAATCGCGGCGACGCATCTTACCGGCCGGTATGCCGAACATCATCTTGAAGCGTCGGCAAAAATACGCTGTGTCTTTATAGCCTACTTCCTGCCCGATTTCGCGAATACTCTTATTGGTGGCTCGCAGCAAATTGATGGCCATCTCCATTCGCTGATACTCTATATAATCCTGAGGATTGATGCCGGTCAGCATTTTGAAATATTGCCCTACATAGTCTTCCGAAACATTGGCTACCTCGGCCAGCTTTTTGTTGGATAAATCGCCGCCCAAATAAGTTTTGATATAATTAAAAATATCAATCAGGCGCGGGTCTTTGAAGTAAGTGCTATTGGTAGCCAGTTTTTCCACAAACATCCCCTCGGATAAGATATAGCGGATAATTTCTACAATGACCTGCTCCGTTTTGATTTTGATAATGCGGTTTTTGCCGGGGCGGTCGGCAATGTTTTCCACCACCACTTCTTTGATGACCCGGGCCAGGCCAGGGTTGTCCCGAATGATAAAGGGGGGAATATCCAGGGAAGCAAAAAAATTGATAGAGTCAAAAACTTTGGCCTCACAGGAGATGTAGCTAAACGAATGAGGAAATTTGCCAACCATAGCGACCTCATTGTTGCCTTCAAAATATTTGTCTTTGTGGGTGATAAACTCCTCATTGTCAATGGTTTTCTGCCCATCTTTATGGCCATACGAAATAATGGACTGCCGCCCGCCGGGCACAAAGAGCATATCTCCTTTTTCTACCTTCTGGCTGCCATCGCCAAACGAAAGCTCGCCATCGTGTAGTAAGTAGATGTAGTTTTCCACATCATAGTGATTGCTTACCTGCACTGATTGTAAAATTTTAATATTGCGCGATTTACGGAACTTCACCGATAATGATTCGATGATTTTATTGTAATCCTCCATAATTTTAAGTTTTATGAGTGGATGTTTGTTTAAGGTTCAACAGGCAAAAGTTAAATTGTACTTTATCTATTAATGCAAAAAAATGGATGCACTTCAAAAGTACACCCATTTTTTAGGTTTGCAAATATTGGGCTTATAAAAATATAATTATTTTAAGATTTCGCGGGCAATCACTATTTTTTGGATTTCTGAGGTGCCTTCATAGATTTGGGTAATCTTAGCATCGCGCATAAGCCGTTCTACGTGATATTCTTTTACATAGCCATAGCCCCCGTGCACCTGTACGGCCTCGATGGTGGTGTCCATGGCCACCTGTGAAGCAAAGAGTTTGGCCTGGGCCGCGGCATTGACATAGTTTAGCCCGGCATCTTTGATACGGGCGGCTTGCAGAGTGAGCAGCCGGGCGGCATTGATTTGGGTAACCATTTCGGCCAGTTTAAACTGAATGGCCTGGTGCTCGGAAATAGGCTTGCCAAAGGATTTGCGCTCTTTGGCATATTTGAGCGAAAACTCGTAAGCCCCCGAAGCAATTCCCAAAGCCTGGGCCGCAATACCAATGCGCCCGCCATTGAGGGTTTCCATAGCAAAGCGAAATCCAAATCCGTCTTCGCCAATGCGGTTTTCTTTGGGCACTTTCACATCCGTAAACATCAGCGAGTGGGTATCTGAGCCCCGGATGCCCAGTTTTTCTTCTTTTTTGCCGACTACAAAGCCTTCGGCCCCTTTCTCTACGATGAGGCAGTTGATGCCTTTGTGGCGTTTTTCGGGGTCGGTTTGGGCCATTACCAGATAGACCGAAGCATTGCCTCCATTCGTAATCCAGTTTTTAGTGCCATTCAGCAAGTAGTAATCGCCCTTGTCTTCGGCGGTGGTGTGCTGGGAGGTCGCGTCTGAGCCAGCCTCCGGTTCGGAAAGGCAAAATGCGCCCAGTATTTCGCCTTTGGCCAATGGCACCAGATATTTTAGTTTTTGGGCTTCGCTGCCATATTTTTCCAGGCCCCAGCAAACCAGTGAATTATTGACCGACATCGCCACGGCTGCCGAAGCATCTAGCTTAGATATTTCTTCCATAGCCAGGACATAGGAAACCGTGTCCATTCCGCTTCCGCCGTATTTTGGGTCCACCATCATCCCTAAGAAACCCAGTTCCCCCATCATCTTCATTTGTTCGTGGGGAAATTTTTCGTGGGTATCGCGCTCAATCACGCCGGGCAACAGTTCGCGCTGGGCAAAATCGCGGGCCGCATCACGCACTTCCATCTGCTCTTCGGTCAGAAAATCAGAGGACTGAATACTTTCTAGGGTCAGTTCCATTGTTGTAAAATTTATGAATTTTGATTTTTCTCCTCCAAAAGCAATGTTACTGCTTTTTGTTATGGTGAAAATACAAATCATTCCCCAAAAAACGAAAAAGCCCGGCAAAATTTACCGGGCTTTTTTGATAAATATGCCTAAAATGACTTAATCATTAGAACCCAAGAAAGCACTCACATAATAGAGCAAGGTAGCCAATGAACCCAAAGCCACCACCACATAGCTCAGCGCGGCGGTGTTTAAGGCATCCTTCGCCATCGTATATTCTGAACGGCTGACTACCCCCCGGTCAGTAATCCAGGCCAAAGCCCGACGACTGGCATCATACTCCACTGGCAAGGTTACAAAACTAAAGGTAGTAATCACGGCATAGGCTCCAATGATGACCAGCAACATGGTTTGGAACGGAAAAATGCTGCTGAGGAAAAAGCCTCCAAAAAAGCTGGCAATGAAGATGAAATTCAACAGTTGTCCGCTAAAATTTTGCAGGGGAACCATTGCCGAGCGAAACTCGAGCATGCTATAGGCGGTGGCGTGTTGTACGGCGTGGCCACATTCGTGGGCGGCTACTGCCGCGGCTGCCGCCGAACGGCCATGATACACTCCCTCGCTCAGGTTCACGGTTTTGTCATAGGGGTTGTAGTGGTCGCTAAGCTGACCCGCCACACAAGTTACTCGCACATCATAAATCTGGTGGTCGCGAAGCATTTGCTCAGCTACCTCGCGCCCGCTCAGACCTGAGCTCAGGGCAATTTGCGAATAGCGGTTAAATTTTGAACGCAGGGACCAACTCACCGCCAAGCTGGCAAGCATTGTTACGCCAAAAATAATCCAAATCATAGTTGATAAAGGGTTTGATTTTACATTAAAACACTCAAATTTTTCAAATCGTTATAAATTCCGAATTTTTCTACAATAGCGGAAGTAGAATAACCCGAAATGAGGGCTAAGGTTTCGACCCGTCCCCCTCTTTGCCGAACAAAATCTGCACCAACGATATTTCCACCAATAATCATCGCCCTTTGTCAAAATGTCAGGCTGAAGGGCTTCAATCAGTCGCAATGGCGTATCTTCACTAAACAAAATGACCGCATCCACAAAAGCCAGGGCCGCCAGCAGGCGGGCGCGGGCATATTGGGGCAAAATGGGGCGCTGAAGGCCTTTGAGCCTCTGTACAGAAGCATCATCATTCAACCCAACAATAAGATAATCGCCTTTTTGGCGGGCTTTCTCGAGATAATCTATGTGGCCTAAATGGACTAAATCAAAACAGCCATTGGTAAAAACCACTTGCTTTCCCTCGGCTTGCCACTGAGCCACCTGGCTCCGCAGGCCTACCACGTCTGGGTAAATCTTTTGTTCGGTGCGCATCTTATTATTGTATTTTAGGATTTGGCTTCGGCAACAACTGCCTTGTCATTTGCCAGAGCTTTATTTCTCTGATGCTGTGTGATGGCTTGCAGGCTCCAGGCCAAGGAAAAACCTCCCCCCAAGAGCACCAGCAAAGTTTGGGAAGTATGCATAAAGGTAGCCATCAAGATGCCCTGTTCCATTGTGAAACCCTGCCAGGCAAAGGCCCCGGCCACCAGCAGATGATAAGTCCCGAGCCCTCCCTGCACCGGAGCCGCCATCCCGATTCCGCCCAAAATCAATACCGTAAACCCAAACCAAAAACCCAGGTGAGCGGTTTCAGGAAAGCTATAAAAGAGGACATAGGACATCGCAAAATACATCAGCCAGATGAACAAGGTGTGGAAAATAAATAAGGGAAAATTGCGCACACTGCGCACACTCTGCATCCCCAGCCAAAGATTTCGGCCTAGCCCCAGCACTTTACGCCCCCAGGCCTTTTCTTTCCAGGTGGCCAGCGGCTTTTGGGCCGACCAGAAAAACAAAAGCCCCAAGCCCAGTAAACTCAGGCCTGTGATGAGCAAAATTCCCATTCCGGGAGTCTTTTGCCGGACAATCTCCATCACAATTGGGCCTACTTTGGCAAATTCGGCCACAAACAATACACCTATTAAAGTCAGAAGCATCAGCAAATCAATGACCCGCTCTAAAATTACGGTGCCCAAGGCCGTGCTGACAGGCACTTGCTGCCAGCGGTTTATCATACCACAACGGCTTACTTCGCCCGCACGCGGAAAAATCAGATTCACAAAATAGGCACTCATCACGGTATGAAATGCCGAAGCAAAGCTGGGCTTATAGCCCAGGGGCTGCAAAAGTAGTAACCACCGGTGGGCGCGTGAGGCATGGCTCAGGAAACCAAATACCGCCGAGGCAATTATCCAGCGATAGTCGGCCCGGGCAAATTGCTGCCCTACCTTTTGCCAATCTATTCCCTGAAAAGCATAATACAACAAGGCCAAGGCAATCAAAAAAGATAAACCATAGCGGAAGGTGTTTTGCAAAAATTTTGACATAATAGCGCAGTGATAAAAGCAGGCCTTTGATACAACCCACCTTCGGGAATATTATTTTCAGGCCGCCAGGCGGTTGTTTTCATCCGGGAAAATCACGATAGGCTCGTACTGGCGGGCTTCGGCTTCAGGCAAGAAGCCGTAGGCAATCACAATGATGACATCCCCCACCTGCACTTTGCGGGCGGCTGGCCCATTGAGGCATACTTCCCCGCTGTTGCGCCGGCCTTTTATGAGATAGGTTTCAAGGCGTTCGCCATTGTTTATATTCACTATTTGCACTTTTTGATTGGGAAACATCCCGGCTGCTTCCAGCAAGGCCTCGTCAATGGTAATGCTTCCCACATAATGCAGTTCGGCCTGGGTTACTTTCACCCGGTGAATTTTTGATTTAAAAACTTCAACCAACATTTTAGAGAGGTGTTTTTATCGTTTGCAAAGTTAGAAAGGATAAACCGAGAATCGTACTTTTGTAAAAGTATATCGGCCAATCACGCCTTTTTTGTCGCAAAACGAATACCGTTTTAAGGACAAAATGGTTCAAAAAATGCCACAAGAAAGCAAAAGAAACTGCTTTTTTCCCCCGTGCTTAATTTCGAGCCTTTTTTTGGCTTGTAAGAAATGCCCAAGAAAATCAAAATTTTTCAAAGAGGCATTTTTTTCCCAAATTAAGACAAAAATCCCCAAGCTTTAAATTATAAATAATTGATTACCAGATAATTATATATGTGGCAAATTATTCGTGTAACATAAGGCAAAACAATAGCTCAAAAACTCAGAAATTTTCAAACTACCAAACAATCTCAAAATGATGACTCGCTTTTCTTCTTTCCCTTTTACATTTTTCTTATTCGGATTGGTCGGAATAATCGCTTCCGCTTGCGAGCAACAAGCCCGCGCACCCCAAAGCATTGAAAAATTGCTGACGGCCCACAAATGGCAATTGATAAAAGAAGAGGGCTTGAACCTTCCCAATGAAGCCCTTCAAGACAATATCATAGAAATGACTCCCCAGGGCGACCTGGTATAT
>JAAUUB010000167.1 GCA_012031215.1 Microscillaceae bacterium
AATTAATTTGATAGAAATCCATGACAGGTTTAATATGCTGATTATCAGATTTTTGTAACCAAAAACCTGTCAGGTTTTAATATAAACTAATTTTGGGCATGGACTTAATATGCCCGGATTTTGTTTATTTTACCCAAAAGAACCAAATTACAAACAATAGACCTTATGCCATCCATCTTCATCACTGGCGCGGCTTCGGGCATTGGCAAGGCCACCGCGCTACTTTTTGCCCAAAAGGGCTGGTTTGTGGGCCTGAGCGACGTAAACGAGGCCGCCCTTTCTGATTTACATACTCGCCTGGGCCCGGATAAATGCTTTGCCCGGGTAATGGATGTAAGACAGGCCGAGCAGGTGCAATCGGTGCTGGAACAGTTTGGACAGCATACCCAGCAAGGACTTGATTTGCTTTTCAACAATGCCGGAATTTTGTATATGGGGCCATTCGAAACCATCTCGCTCGACAAGCAAAAGCGCATGGTGGAGGTCAATCTGATGGGAATTTTGAACTGCACGTACCAGGCCCTGCCGCTGCTCAAAAACCAGCCGGGGGCACAAATTATCAATATGTCCTCGGCTTCGGCGATGTATGGCATTCCCGAATTTGCGGTCTATTCGGCCACTAAACACGCTGTCCGGGCCTTGACCGAGGCATTAAGCCTTGAATTTGAGTCTTATAAAATCAAAGTAAGTGATATTATGCCTTCCTTTGTGCGTACGCCAATGGTGGAGGCAGCAGACTACAAAGCCGGGAGTTTGCGAAAAACCAAACAGATGCTGAGCGCCGAAAAGATAGCCGAAACGGTCTGGAAGGCTTCTCAAACCCACAAAGTGCATTGGAAACTGCCCAAAGCCCTGGCCCTGGCCGAAACGGTATTGCGCTTAGTGCCCAATGGAATGCGTAATTTTGTGCGCAAGAGCACCCTGAAGGAATGATGCCAAAAGTGTAAAAGACATGGAAAACCAAGCCGAAACCCTCTTACAGCTTCAAGCGCAAATAGGAGAGATTGGCCAATATGGCCAGAAGCTTATTCAGCGCTTTGCCCTTGAAATCGCACAAATGCCCCCCCTGGCCAAGGAAGGAGCCCAAAACCTGCTCTATTACCTGGCGGTGCGCCAGTTTGACATACGCGACTGGCAAAAGGAACTGGGTAAATTGGGCCTTTCGCGCCTCGGAAAAGCCGAAGGCCACATTCAGGCCAGCCTGGAGGCCATCCAGCACAACCTGCTCTGCTTATCCGGGCAAACGCCCCCCAGCCGTCCCGACCTTGATTTCGACCGGGGAAAAGAACTGCTGGAGCAAAATGCCACTGCTTTGCTGGGACCGCCTTCCCCTCATCGCCGGGTCAGAATTATGGTAACCCTTCCCTCAGAAGCCGCAGAGGATGCCCAACTGGTCAAAGAATTGCTTCTGGCGGGCATGAACGGAGCCCGTATCAATTGTGCCCACGACGATGCCCCGGTATGGCAAAAAATGGTGGAGCAAGTGCGACAAGCGGCCCAGGCAACCGGCTTGCCCTGCAAAATCTGTATGGACCTGGCCGGGCCCAAACTTCGCACCGGAACGGTGGCCACCCAAACCCAGGTCTTGCGGTTATGCGCCCCGCGAGATGACTACGGTCGGGTTTTAGGCAATTATCTGGTTTGGGTTTCGGAGCAAATGCCCCCGCAAATCCCCGGACATTCCCACTGGTATCATCTGCCTTTGCCCCGCCAATTTTTCGAAATGCCCAGCCCGGTGATGAATTGTCTCTCAGCGACACACGCAATAAAAGCCGCCGCCTGCGCATCACGGGGGTGCTTCCCGAGGGTATTTGGGCCGAAGCCAGCCAAACCGCTTACGTGATGAATGGGCTGGAACTGACCCTCTACTACAAAGACAAATTGGTGAGCCAGGCTATTCTAAACGGTTTGCCGGAGATTCCCCAAAAGATTTTACTGCAAAAAGACGATACCCTCATCCTGCACCGGGAGGACCGCCCCGGGGAACCCGCCCAAATAGATGAAAGCGGGCAAGTATTCGCGCCCGCCCATATTGCCTGCCCCCTGGATTGGCTCTATACCGACCTTCGGCCCGGCGAACCCATTTTATTTGATGATGGCAAAATTGAAGGCCATATTTTATCGGTTTCGGCGACGGAAGCCCACATTCGCATCACCCATACCCCGCCCGGAGGGGCGGTTTTGAGGGCCGATAAAGGCATCAACCTGCCTTTGAGCAACCTGCGGTTTTCGGGGCTTACCGATAAAGACCGGCAGGATTTAAAATTTGTATGCCAACACGCTGATGTAGTGAATATGTCTTTTGTCAATAGCCCGGAAGATGTGGAAGAACTGCTGAAAGTCTTGACTGAGGAAGGCGCTCCGGCGCACCTGGGCCTTGTGTTGAAAATAGAAACCCAGCGGGCGGTGCTCAACCTACCCGCCATTTTGCTAACTGCCCTTCGCTTTTTCCGGTGGGGGTGATGATTGCCCGGGGCGACCTGGCCGTAGAATGTGGCTGGCAAAAACTGGCCGAAATACAGGAAGAAATTCTCCGGGTTTGTGAGGCGGCCTATGTGCCCAATGTCTGGGCTACGCAGGTGCTCGAAACGGTGGCCAAAAAAGGAAGACCCTCAAGGGCCGAAATTACGGATGCGGCCATGGCCCAGCGTGCCGAGTGTGTGATGCTCAACAAAGGCCCTTTTATTCTCGAGGCCATCCGCCTGCTCAATGAGATTTTGCAAAGAATGCAGCCGCAGCAGGAGAAAAAAGTCTCTTTCTTGCCTGAATTGAAGCTGCCCGAGGTGTTTCGGTTGTGAATCTTTCCAAAATACCCGGGCCGGGCGAAGGAAAAATAAGCCCGATAAACGAAAATGCGGTTTTTGGGCCGGAAGGCTGAATAAGCCGCCTTTTCCATCAGGCTTCCGGGCAGTTTTTTTATCTTTTTGGAAGAAAAGGCCTGGGTACATGGCAAAAAACGCTTTTGCCCTTTATTTTTGGAGGCCAATCCCGGACATTGGTTAGTAAATTCCGCAAAATTTAAACTTTACGCTTTTGTTTCGCCGATTTTTCTCCTGCAAATGCCTGCTTTTACTGCTTCTTGGGTTGATTTTTTTCGCTGTCCCCGGAAGGTTCACCAGCCAAGCCCAAACCGAGCTCAGTTCCCCTCCCGATCTCTCGGCCTATCCCTGGATGCAGGCCGAACGCAATATCATTCAGTTTTTTGACCCGCAGGCGCTTCGTCATTTTTACCAAACCTGGGCCTTGGCCCCTTACAAAAAGTTTTCGGTGGTGCATGTGGGCGATTCCCACCTTCAGCCCGATATTTTTCCGGGCCGCCTGCGCGAGCACCTGCACCGCAGCCTGGGCGATGGAGGCCGGGGTTTGATGTTTGCCTATTCCACCCTCAATACCTATTCCTCTATCTATTACAAAAGCAGCCATACGGGCAGTTGGACGGCGGCCCGCAGCATCACGATTGTGCCCAAATTGCCGCTGGGAGTCGTCGGAATGGCTTGTAAGACCCTCTATGCGGGCAGCAGCCTGACTTTTTCTTTTTACAAAGAAGTCCCGGCCCATTATACCCAATTAAAAATATTTTGTAAAAAAGTAGCCACCAGCTACGATTTACTGATAGAAGCGGGCGATGCCCAAATTCCGGTGGTGATTGATTCCAGCCAGGCAGATTTGCCCTATGTGTTGCTTACGCTCCCAAGCGGAGCCGCCAAAACCATTACCCTCAAAACGGTGAAATCTCAAGCCAGTGAAACGGATTTTGAATTTTATGGAATGAGCCTGGAAAGCCCCCAAGACCAGGGCGCCATCCTGCACAATGGGGGTGTGGGTGGGGCCCGCTATCAGTCGGTCTTATACGAGAAACTGTTCAAAGCCCAATTGCCAAGCCTGCTGCCCGATTTGGTGATTGTAGATTTTGGCACCAATGATTATCTCTATGATGACAAAATAAAGCCTGAACTGGAATCGGAAATCCGTAAGGTAGTGCAGACTATCCGCGAGGTAGCCCCGGAGGCCAGTATTTTGCTCACTACCGCTCAGGATTTATACTTCAAAGGGCAGCACGTAAAGTCTGGCCCTGCCTTTGCCGCGCTCATTTTCAAGGTGGCCGAAGAGATGCAATGCGGCGTCTATGACTGGTTCTGGATTTCGGGCGGCCCCCAAACCATGCTCAAATGGGTAGAAAGCAAACTGGCACAGACCGATAAAATCCACCTCACGATGTCGGGCTATCGCCTCAAAGGCGATTTGCTTTTTGCGGCCTTAGAGGAAGCCATTGATTGGAAAGCGCAAAACCCGGAAGCAAATCGCCGGGTTTTGCCCAAGCCGCAAAATGTATATCCGGTCGCCGTTTCCAAGCCCGTAAATCCTGCCCCCGTTTCAAGCCCGAGCCGGACTGCCCCGGCACTGGCGGCCCAGCACACCGTGAAGGCAGGCGAAACCCTCTATGTCATCGCCCGGCAATACGGGCTGTCGGTGGAGCAGTTGGTTAAATGGAATCAGATACCCAACGCCAACCGCATTCAGGCCGGGCAGGTGCTTCGTCTGCGCGAATGATTTTTTTGCGCCATTGCTGGCTCAATACGGATAGGCAATATAGGTATCCAAATCCTTATCGCCCCGCCCGGAGAGGTTCACTACCACCACCTCTTCGGTTTTAAAATCGATTTTTGGGAGCACGGCAAAGGCATGGGCCGTTTCAATGGCCGGGATGATGCCTTCGGTGCGGCTTAGCAAAAGACCGGCCCGCATGGCTTCTTCATCCGTAATATCATAAAACCGGGCCCTGCCCGAAGCGAATAAATGGGCATGGGCGGGGCCAATGCCCGGATAATCCAAACCAGCGGAAATAGAATAAGGCTCTACGACCTGTCCATCTTCGGTTTGCATCAGCAGGGTTTTGCTGCCATGCAAGATGCCCGCTTTTCCCAGTTGGGTGGTGGCGGCCGATTTGCCCGTATTCACCCCCATACCCCCGGCTTCGGCACCGATAAGCTGCACTTCGCTTTGGTCTAAAAAATGATAAAAGGCCCCCATTGCATTGCTGCCCCCGCCTACACAAGCCAGCACATAGTCCGGGTTTTCGCGTCCGGTCTTTTCCCGGAGCTGGCTTTTGATTTCCTGGCTGATGACGGCATGAAACCGGGCCACCATATCCGGGTAAGGATGCGGCCCTACTACCGAGCCAATGATATAATGGGTTTCCTGGGGATGGTTTATCCAGTGGCGCATGGCCTCGTTGGTAGCATCTTTGAGGGTTTTGCTGCCCGAAGTTGCCGGCACTACGGTTGCTCCCAGCATTTTCATACGCTCCACATTGGGCCTTTGGCGTTTGATATCGTGTTCGCCCATATACACGATGCATTCCATCCCCATCAGGGCGCAGACCGTGGCCGTGGCGACTCCGTGCTGACCGGCTCCGGTTTCGGCAATAATTTTTTGCTTGCCCAGCCGCCGGGCCAGTAAGATTTGACCAACGGTATTATTGACCTTGTGTGCCCCGGTATGGCACAAGTCTTCGCGCTTCAGGTAAATCTGGGCATTATAAAGCTCGGAAAGCCGCCTTGCAAAGTATAGCGGGGTAGGGCGGCCCACAAAATCGCGCAGCAATACCTGTAGTTCTTCCTGAAACTCGGGGGCATAGATAATTTCCAGATAGCGGCTTCGGAGTTCCTCAATGTTGGGATGCAGCATTTCGGGGATAAAAGCCCCCCCAAATTGGCCGTAATAGCCGTGTTCATCTACCTGATAAGTGGCTGGGGAAAGGTTGGTGGAATTCATAGACAAAGGATTTCTGCGATTATATGCGTCGGAAAATGCATTTTCTATTTTTCAAAACAGGGTTCTTACATCCGTAATCTGGCCCGTGAGGGCGGCGGCGGCGGCGGTCAGGGGACTGGCCAGCAAAGTGCGGGCTCCTGGGCCCTGGCGGCCCTCAAAATTGCGATTGGAAGTGGATACGCAATATTTTCCGGCGGGCACTTTGTCTTCGTTCATACCCAGGCAAGCCGAACAGCCCGGTTCGCGCAATTCAAACCTGCCGCCCGGAAGATTTCATCCAGTCCTTCGGCCCGGGCCTGCTTCTCTACCCGCTTGGAGCCGGGAATAATCCAAACTTCCACATTGGGCGCCTTTTGTTTGCCCTTCACCAGGTCGGCCACCAGGCGTAAATCTTCCATGCGCGAATTGGTACAGCTTCCAATAAAGACATAATCTATCGTTTGCCCCAAAAGTTTTTGTCCTTCCTGCAATTGCATATACGCCAGCGATTTTTTTAACTGTGCCGCCTCTGAAGGGGGAAGGTTTTGCGACTGGGGAATATGCCCCGTGATGCCGATGCCCATGCCCGGATTGGTGCCATAGGTAATCATGGGCTCTATAGCTTCGGCCTGGTAAGTCAGCACCTGGTCATAGACGGCCCCTTCGTCGGAGGGCAGGGTTTTCCAATAAGCGAGGGCCTTTTCCCAGTCGGCTCCCTGAGGGGCAAACTCACGGCCCTGCACATAGGCAAAGGTGGTTTCGTCGGGCGCAATCAGGCCGCCGCGCGCGCCCATCTCGATACTCATATTGCAGATAGTCATACGGGCTTCCATCGAGAGGCTTCGGATGGCTTGGCCCGCATATTCTACAAAATAGCCCGTGCCCCCGGCCACCCCGATTTGGGAGATGATGTAAAGAATCAGGTCTTTGGACGTTACGCCCGGGCGCAGCACACCATTGATTTCAATTTTCATCGTTTTGGGGCGGTGTTGCAGCAGACATTGGGTGGCCAGCACCATTTCTACCTCACTGGTGCCTATGCCAAAGGCAATGGCGCCAAAAGCCCCGTGCGTAGAAGTATGGCTATCGCCACAAACATAAGTCTTGCCCGGCTGGGTAATGCCTAGCTCCGGACCAATGACATGAACGATGCCCTGGTTTGGGTGCCCCAGGCCATAGAGCTCGAGGCCAAAATCGGCGCAGTTTTGGATGAGGGTCTCGACCTGATGGCGCGAGAGCGCTTCCTGAATGGGCAGATGTTGGTTGCGGGTGGGCACATTATGGTCGGCGGTGGCCACCGTTTGTTTGGGCCGGGCCACAGGCAGCCCGCGCTGGCGAAGCCCTTCAAAGGCCTGGGGGCTGGTAACTTCATGGATGAAGTGGGTGTCGATGTAAAACGCATCGGGATGCCCGGCCTGAGAGCTGACTACGTGTGCGTCCCAGATTTTATCAAAAAGGGTACGGGGAGAAATTGGACTTGTTTGCATAGCCAAAAAACTAAGGATTAGGTTAGGCTTAGGCTTCAAAGATACAAGGTTTTGCGAAAATAGAAGCGAATGCCTTTGTTCTGGGAAGGGGAGAGAAATGGCACATTTCAAACAATATTTTCAAAAATAGCTTTAAATACCCAACATTCACTCTATTTACAAAGCCATGCAAGTCAGCATCGACATAAGCCTTTATCCTTTGCAAGAAAACTATGAGGCCATCATTCTTGCTTTTATTGCGCAATTGCAACAATATCCCGCCCTGGAATTGACGACCAATGGCATGAGCACCCAGGTTTTTGGGGCTATCGAGGCCGTTTTTCCGGCGCTCCAGGCCGAAATGCAAAACATATACGAAAGGTATCCCCAGGCAGTGCTGGTAATGAAAATGGGAAAAGGAAGGCTCACCGGGGCATAAAGTGGAAGACAGGTCCAGACAAAGACAGAAAAATGAAGGGGCAGGCCTTTTTTTCTCATACACAGCCCAGCCTGCCCCCCGCCATTTATTTTCCTATTACAGCGGGGATAATTTCCCCCACTTCTCTTTCATTCTTGTAATCCAGCCCCAGAAAGGCGGCCAGGCTTTTGGCGACCTGCGTCTGGTAAAACTGTCCATTGGTATTTATTTCCCCCAGGGCGCGGGTATCGGGTCCTAAAAAGGCCAGCCAGATTTGGTCCGAATCTTTCACTTGCTGGCCGTGATGTTTCCAGGTATCGAGAGGAACCGTGCCGCGCCCGTGGTCTGTGGTGATGATAAAAGTAGTTTTATCTTTATACTGCGGATGGCTTTGCACAAAGTTCCATAAATCCTGGATGAACTGGTCGGTCTGGTAAGCCGATTTGATATAAGAATGGTACTCGCCATCGTGGGCAAAGTCGTCGGTTTCGCCATAGGCCACATACAATACGCGGGGCAGGTGCTTTTGGAGGTATTCTTTGGCCAGGTGATGGGTAAAGGCATCAAAGCGTACCGAACCCCAGCGTTGGGGAATTTCCTGCTGAAGCTGATTGATCATCTTTTCTTTTTCGGTCAGTTGAGGGCCCTCGCTGGGCTGATAACCGGCATTGACCGGAATTTTGCTTCTTTCGGTATTGATAATGTAAGGAAAAACATCCCAGGAACCAAAGGCGGCCACTTTGTTTTCAAAGCCCTTTTGGCGATGGATAAACTCCAGCACGGTTTGGTTGGGATTATTGATTTTGTTGTTGGAGTTGATGCGTTCATCCTGAAAGCCAGTCAGGATTTCGTTATAGCCCGGATAAGAAAACCATTGATTATTGCGCACATTGACCATATTGCCCCGCCAGCGATTGCCATACAATTGTCCCTCTTTGGCGATGGTGGTCCAGAAAAAAGGCATGAGCTTTAGCCTTCTTTCTTCACGGGTTTTTGCTCCAAATCTTTTTTCCAGCACTTCGGGCTCGTCGGTAAAGGTTTTTTCGTAGAGCAGGAGGGAATCTACCCCGCCAAAGAGTTCCTGCCAGCGAAGGCCGTCCAGGGTAATCAGAATCACATTTTCGGTTTTGAGTTTTTGGGCTTGCGCCTCCGCAAAGAGCAGGATTGCCCCCCAGAAGGCTAGCATACAGGCTAATTTTTTCATTTTTTTGCAAATTAATTTACCAGCAAACTAAGTTCATTTTATGACCTTTGCCTTTGGGCAGGGATTAATTTATCATCAAATGTAGCTAATGAAATCGGGGTGTTTTTAACATAGGGATAAAGCCAAAGGGTTTCTTTGAACCCTCCCCTTTCTCAGTAATTTTTATAAAAATGAGCCGTACCGGCTGCATTGCTGCTCAGATTTACAAAGACTATGAAACCCGGGCCTTCATTTGGGCAGGGCAATGGCATCCTTTGGGCAGCCAGGCGGCCATCCTTATTCCGCACTGGCCACGCCTATCATCAGAAACACCCAGCCCAAAATCAGGGCAAGCCCCCCCAGAGGCGTGATGGCCCCCAGCCAGCGAAGATTGGTCAAAGCCAGCACATAGAGCGAGCCGGAGAAAACGAGCATGCCCCCCAGAAAGCAAAACCCGCCGCCCAGAGCCAGCGGTTTTGTAGTTGTAAGCCTATCAAACCCAGCACCAGCAAAGCCAGGGCGTGGTAAAACTGATAGCGCGAAGCCAGTTCAAAGGTATCTACCCGTTGGTGGGCTTCCAAGGTAGTTCTCAGGGCGTGAGCACCAAAAGCACCCAGGGCCACCGATAGTCCGCCCGCCAGGGCACCCAACATTAAAAATAAACTTTGCCATATTTTTTTTAGAAATTTGAGCCCTAAGCCATTGGCTGCCCTCATTCAGAAAGTCTAATTTTTCTTGCCGCTACGAATGGATTCAAAGATACAATCAGGAAATGAAAATTTCCGCCCTTTTTTTCGCCCCGCACTGCTGCATGCTGCCCCGGCCCTCTATGCCGCCTTCGATACCTATCCTACGGCCAAGGGGGCTTCTACCCATATTTATCATTTTGCCCGCACCTTGTTTGCGCACCAGGGCGGGGGCTGGCTCCACGTGTTGGGCTCGCCCAAACTTAGTCCTTATCAATACGATGCCGAAACGGGCGTGGAAACCACCCGCTTTGAGGCCGAAATACCCAATTTCTTGAAAAGGGTGCAGGTATATGAGGCGGAACTGTTTCGGCTCCTGCAAGGGCAGGACCGCTTGCAAATCGCGCATTTTCGCGACCCCTGGAGTGGTGTGCCTGTTTTGCGCCAGCAAAAAAAAGCGGGCTTTCGCACCGTTTACGAAATCAATGGCCTGCCTTCCATTGAGTTGCCCTATCGCTACCCACAGGTAAGCCCCGAAACCCTGCACAAAATCCGGCAGCGGGAGCAGTGGTGCTGGCAAGAGGCCGATGCGCTGTTGGTGCCTTCGGGCGTGATTCGGGATAATTTGGTGCGCCTGGGAGCGGCGAGGGAGAAATCACGGTGATTCATAATGGGGCAGATATTCCCGAAACTTTTGCCCCTCTGGAAGACCGCCCGCCCCGGTACATCCTGTATTTTGGGGCTTTGCAAAGCTGGCAGGGCCTGCCAGTATTGCTCAAAGCCTTTGATTTCCTTCGCGACCTCGAGGATTTGCATCTGGTGATTTGCTCGGCCAATCGGCCCAAGTTTGCCAAGCACTACCTCAAAATGATAGAAAAAATGGCATCCCGAGAAAGGATACACTGGCATTTTCAGTTGGCCAAAAGGCCTTTGTATCAGTGGGTGCGGGAAGCCGCCCTGACCGTAGCCCCCCTGACCGAATGCAGCCGTAACCTGGAACAGGGTTGTTGCCCACTTAAAGTCTTGGAATCGATGGCCCTGGGCACACCCGTAGTGGCTTCGGACCTGCCCGCCGTGCGCGAAATCATCGCCACCCCCGAACTGGGGTATCTGGTACGCCCCGACCGACCGGCTGTCTTGGCCCGGGCCTTGAGGATATTGCTCGAGCATCCTGAAAAAATAGCCGAAATGGGCAAAAAGGCCCAGGAACACATCCGGCAGCATTTTACCTGGACACAAAAAGAGGCCGAACTTTCGGCATTTTATTCCCGACTGCTGGGCCAGACATAAGAAATGGTTTGATTAAGAAAATAAGAAAGAATGCTCACCCTTTCCATCATCGTAGCCGTAGCCCAAAACGGGGTAATTGGGTTTCAGGATAAATTGCCCTGGAATTTGCCGGCGGATACGGCCTATTTTCGGCAAAAAATTCAAGACCGGCCCACGCTCATGGGGCGCAAAAGCTATCTGGCCCCCGATGCCGAATTTCCCAAAAAATCAATGTGGTGCTGAGCCGCAGCCTTGAAGCCCAGCTCCCCCCCAATTT
>JAAUUB010000168.1 GCA_012031215.1 Microscillaceae bacterium
CCTGCGGCCCGGCCACTTTGTAGGTGTACATAGAACTGTTCAGAATAGCGGCCAGGATTTCTCCGGCGGTGGCGGGCAGATTGCGACCGCCCCAAAGCTGGTTAAAAAAACCCTGTACTGGCGGTTTTGGGCGTTTGCAACACCAGGGCTTCCAGGCACTCGAAAAAATCAGCCTCCGAAAGGCCTTTTTCTTCCAGGCGCAGGGGCAGGGCCTGGGCGGCTTCGGTCGGGCTTTGGTAGGGCAATACCGGCACATTCTCCTCTTCGCGCAGGAAGCGCCGGGCTATGTGCAGGGTTTGGTCGAGGGTATATTTCCAGTCTTGCATTTTGATTTTGTCAGAAATGAATAATAAGAAAAGGCAGGCCTTTGGTGTGTATAGCCAGGCACAAGCACCACTTTGCTTACCAAAAATACAATTTATTTAGAAAGTAAATCTGTCAACTACCTGCCAATTGTCTCCAATTGAAGCGCAGAAAAAATAAATCTTCTTGGAAACCGCAAAATCTCTTCACGTTTCCTTAGTTTTTTACAAGCCCGCCTTGTTATATGTCAAATCAGGAAAAATATTTCTCTGCCCGTAAGGAAACTTAAAAACTGTTTTCGGTTTCCCGGGTTTACTTTACGTATTATTGCCAAAGAAAACAGCACGCATGAACACGGGAATTCGGGAAAAGGAAGAAATAAAAGAAAAAATTTTGGATCAGGCAAGGGAGCATTTCCGGCGCTACGGCATTCGGAGTGTTTCTATGGATGATATTGCAAAGGAACTGGGCATGTCAAAAAAGACAATTTATCAGCACTTCAAAGACAAAGACGACTTGGTGTGTCAGTTTGTTGCCCGACAGATGGAGATGGAGTACCAGGACTTGAAGGCCCTGGCCGAAAATGCCCGGGATGCCATTGATGCGGTCCTGAAAATGTCAGGATATTTCAAAGAACTGTACAGCAATGTCAATCCGGCCCTGATTTATGACTTAGAAAAATACCATCCCAATGCCCGCAAGGTGGAAAAGCATTATGAAGAAATCTTTTTTCGCAAGATGATGGTCGAAAACCTGCGCAAAGGCATGGCCGATGGCTTTTATCGGGCCGAGATTGACCCAGAGTTTGTGTCTTTAATGTGGATGCGGATGATGGAATGGGTTTGCGACCCGGATGCCTTCCCCCCTCAGCAATACGACATTTGGGACACACACCTTCGCCTGGTAGAGATGATTATTCGGGGCATTGTAACCCTGCGTGGCTTTCAGAGATTAGAAGAACACCAACACCTTTTCCAAACCAAAAAACCATGAAACCTAAAAACCCTGTCTATTGCCCAATGAATGCCTATTCCCTGCTTGCTTTGTTTTGGTTTTTCTCTTTTTCTTGTTTGTGGGCCCAGGTGGAAGACCCCGATAGCACTTTTCGGGTAGATGACAATACTTCGGCTATTGCGGCTTATGATTTGGAGGGATGCCTCCAGTATGCCCTGCGCTACTCCGAAAGTCTGCGATTGGGCGAGCTGGACATTCGCGCCGCCCAGGCCGATGTAGGCGAAAACATTGCCCGAGGCTTGCCCCAGGTGAGCGCCGAAGCCAGTTTTCAGGATAATTTTAAGATTCAGCGTTCTTTCGTGCCCGCTTTTCTATTTGATGATGAAGCCCCGGAAAATTTGTTTGTGCCGGTGCAGTTTCAGCCCAAGTATGCAGGCTCGGCTTCTATCACCCTACAGCAGTTAATTTTTGATTTTTCCTACCTGATTGGCCTCCGGGCGGCCCGGATGTACGAAGACCTGACCCGCACCCAAACCCAACTGAACAAGGTGGAAATTGTGGCCAATGTCTCTAAAGCTTACTATGCCGTTTTGGTGGCCCGCGAGCGGATAGGTTTGCTGGAAGCCAATTATCGCCGCCTGGATACGCTCTTGCGCGAAACCCGGGCTTTGTATGAAAATGGTTTTTCCGAGCTGCTGGATGTGCAAAGAATTGAAGTGGCGTATAACAATATCCTGATTGAAAAGAAAAAAGCCGAAGGAGCTGTTTTGCTCACCGAGCAGGTGCTAAAGTTTCAAATGGGCATGCCCGGGCGTGATTCCCTGGCCGTTATCGGGGCTTTGAACGACATTCGCCTGGACGAAAACCTGCTCGAGGTGGCCGGGCAGGCCTCCCCCAAAAGCCGCATTGAATATCAGGTGCTCGAAAAACAAAAAGCCATTCGGGAGGTGGGCCTGAGCTATGCCCGCTCACTCTATTATCCAAGTTTTTCGGGGGTAGTTTCTTATGGAACCAATACTGGGGTGAACAGCTTTGGCGACTGGTGGAGGTTCAATGAGCGCTGGTTTGGCTTTGGCTTTTATGGCTTTCAGTTGAACATCCCCATTTTTGACGGGATGAAGCGCCGCCATACTTTGAGCAAATACCAAATCGACATTGACCGGGCCGAAATCCAGATGGCGCAGTTTGAGCGTGTTTCCACCTTTGAAATAGACCAGGCCCGCATCACGCTCTCCGAAAGCATCTTGAACCTCGAAAACCAAAAAAGGAACATGGAACTGGCCGCTGAGGTGGCCCGCGTAACCAAAATAAAGTACCAAAACGGGGTCGGCTCAAACCTGGAAGTGGTGGAGGCGGAATCGGCCTACAAAGAAGCAGAAACCAATTACTACGCCACACTCTATGAGGCCCTGGTGCGCAAGGTGGATTTGGAGAAAGCCGCCGGAACGCTTTACAATGAGCAATGAGCAGAAGACAATGAATGGTGAGCAGGGTCTTTATAGCAAGTCTTTGAGTTTTTAAAGTATAGTGAACAAATCATAAACCATGAAAAACTTCAATTTTATTCTTTTTGTGATGCTGAGTGTGTTGGCCGCTTGCGGTGGCGGTGGTGATGAACTGAGCCTGAAAAAAGCCGAACTGGCCGAAAAGCGCAAGCAAATAGAGCAGCTTCAGGCCGATGTTCGGGTGCTCGAAAAGGAAATCCTGGCCCAAGACCCCAATTTCCGGCTGGCCAATGAAGATGCCACCCTGGTAACGACGGCCAAAGTACTCCAAACGCGCTTTGAGAGCTTTGTAGAGGTGCAGGGGGCTGTTGAATCGGACCGCAACATTGAGGTAACGGCGGAGACCAGTGGCCTGGTGCGTAGCATTCCGGTACGCGAAGGCCAGTTTGTCGGGGCCGGTCAGTTGTTGGTGGTGCAGGGTTCGCAGGTAGTTGCCAATCAGATTGCCGAGTTACAAACCCGCCTCGAGCTGGCCCAGACCGTGTATCAAAAGCGCAAAACTCTCTGGGACCAGAAAATTGGCACGGAGATTCAATACCTTGAAGCCAAGAACAACGTGGAGAGTTTGCAAAGACAAATTGACATCTTCAAAGCCCAGGTGGGCCAGGCAAATGTGTATGCACCTTTTGCGGGCGTAGTGGAAGAGATTATTATCCGTCCCGGCCAAACGGCCATGCCCGGTTCGCCTTTGCTTCGGCTCGTGAGTGCCGACCCGGTGCAGGTAAAAGCCGAAATTTCGGAAAAGTACATTGGCAAGCTCAAAGTGGGCGACCCGATTCAGCTATTTTTCCCTACCCTTGAAAAAGAAATCACCGCCAACATCACACGCCTGGGCCAAACCATCAATCCTGAAAACCGCACCTTCACCGTAGAAGTGCAACTGAGCAATCCCGAGCGCCTCTACAAGCCCGAAATGCTGGCCGTAGTCAAAGTTCAGGATTATCGCCAGGAAAAAGCCATTGTGGTGCCCACCAACCTGATTCAGCGCGACAAAGTAGGCGATTTTATCTTTGTCCTGAAAAAAGACGGCAAAAAAACCCTTGCCCGGAAAGTGCGCCTTACCCGCGGAAAAACCTACGCCCAAAAAACCGAAGTCTTGGAAGGGCTGCAAGGGGATGAAGTCTTGATAGACCAAGGCTATCGCCAGGTGGTGGACGGTGAAAAGGTGAAGGTGATTGAAGCCGAAAAAACTGAAAAAATAGCCAAAACAAATTCTTAAACCAGGCATCAACTGCCATTCTTATGACTAAAAAAGCCAATGATTTAGTGGTCAAGAATTTTCCGCTGACCACCCTGGCCGTAGATAACCGCACCAGTGTACTGATTCTGAGCCTCATACTGGCAGTTTTTGGGATTATCTCTTACGTAGCGATGCCCAAAGAAAGCTATCCGGAGGTGGTCATTCCCCAGGTGTATGTGGGCACGGCCTATCCGGGCAACTCCCCGGTGGACATGGAAAATCTCATCACCCGGCCTATTGAGAAAGAGTTGAAATCGGTGAGTAATGTTAAGAAAATCAATTCTACTTCTATCCAGGATTATTCTACCATCATCGTGGAGTTTAATACCGGGGTGGACATTAACCGCGCCCTGCAAGACGTGAAAGATGGTGTGGACCAGGCCAAAAGTGAATTGCCCAATGACCTGGACCAAGACCCCCAGGTTTTTGAAGTCAAATTCTCGGAAATTCCGATTATGATTGTCAACCTCTCGGGCGATTTCAAACTCCATGAATTGAAGGCCTACGCCGAATATCTGCAAGACGAAATAGAAAAACTCTCCGAAATCTCCTACGCCGAAATCCGGGGTGCGCCCGAGCGCGAAATCCGCATTGATGCCGATTTGTTCAAGATGGAGGCCATGAAGGTAAGCTTTGGCGACATCGCCCAGGCCATTCAGACCGAAAATGTAACCATCTCGGGCGGAAATATCAAAGCAGGCGAAACCCGCCGCTCTATCCGGGTAGTGGGAGAGTTTAAAACGGTAGATGAAATCGGCAATGTCATTGTCAAGTCTGAAGAGGGCAATGATGTCTATCTTCGGGATGTGGCCACGGTAAGCGATACCGAAAAAGAAGCCGAAAGCTATGCCCGCTCCCGCAAACTACCCGTGGTTTCGCTCAATGTCGTCAAACGCCAGGGCAAAAACATCCTGGATGCTTCGGACAAAATCAAGGCGATTTTGAAAGATGCCCAAAAGAACCGCTTCCCCAAGGGGCTGGAAATTGCCCTGACCAACGACCAGTCGCGTCAGATTCGCTACATGGTCAGTAACCTTGAGAACAGCATTATCTCCGGGGTGATTCTGGTGGTGCTGGTTTTGCTCTTTTTTATGGGCTTGCGCAGTGCCTTGTTTGTGGGCATTGCCATTCCCCTTTCTATGTTCATTTCCTTTATCATTCTGAGCGTGATGGGGGTGAGTATGAATATGATGGTTTTGTTTTCGCTCATCCTGGCCCTGGGCATGCTGGTGGACAACGGCGTTGTGGTCATCGAGAACATCTATCGTCTGATGGAAGAGGGCGTACCCGTAAAGCAGGCCATCAAAGAAGGGGTGGGAGAAATCGCCGTGCCCATCATCGCTTCTACGGCTACCACCGTGGCGGCTTTTCTGCCCCTGGCTTTTTGGCAGGGCTTGATGGGCGATTTCATGAAATATTTGCCCATTACCCTCATCGTAACCTTGTCGGCCTCCCTTTTTGTGGCCCTGGTCATCAATCCGGCCATTGCCGTTGTGTTTGCCCGGCTGGAGAAAGGCAATGAACCTCTTAGCCGCCGTACGCTGATAATAGCCATTGCGCTGATATTATTTTCGGTGCCCTTTTACATCACCGGGAGCAATACCCTGGCCAATTTGCTGATGATTGCCGGGAGCTTTATGTTGCTTAATGCTTTTGTGCTTTCACCGGCGGCTTACTGGTTTCAGCAGAAAGGACTTACCGCATTGGAAAGTGGCTACTGGCGTTTGATTACTTTTTCGCTCAATGGCGCACGGCCCTACTATTTATTTGTGGGCACGGTAGGTTTATTCATCATTTCATTTATGCTGGTCGGGTCGGCGGGCCTTAAAGTTTTATTTTTCCCAAACAATGAGCCTGCCTACATCAATGTATTTGTTCAAAAGCCAGTAGGAACCGACATAGAAGAAACCAATGCTTTGACCAAAAAGCTGGAAGACCGCATCATCAAACTGATGCAGCCCTATGATTATATGATTGATGCCATCATTGCCCAGGTAGGCGAAGGCACCACCGACCCCAATGAAGGACCCCAGCAAGGCGTTACCCCTAATCGGGCCAAAATCACGGTATCTTTCAAAGAATTTGAATACCGAAAGGGCAAAAACACCAGTGAGTTGCTCGAGATTATCCGTGAGGAAGTGAAGCAATATGCCGGGGTGCAAATCACGGCGGACAAAGACGCAGCCGGCCCACCCCTGGGGGCCCCATCAATATCGAGGTCGTTGGCGAAGACTACGACAAGCTCATCAGCCTGGCCGAAAAACTGGAAAATACCTTGAAGATGCCAATATTCCCGGCATTGAAGAACTAAAATCCGACCTGGAATCGGGCAAGCCTGAATTGCTTGTAGATGTGGACCGGGAAAAAGCCCGGAGCCTGGGGCTATCCAGTGCCACGGTGGCCCAGGAGTTGCGTACGGCCTTGTTTGGCCTGGAGGTATCCAAGTTTAAAGACGGCGAAGACGACCACCCCATTCAGTTGCGCCTGCGCGATGAACAACGCTATGACCTGGAAGCGCTCCGCAACAAGCCCATCGTGCTCAATGACCGGGGCAATTATTACCAAATTCCGATTGCTTCGGTGGCTGATTTTGACTTTACCTCTACTTATGGGGCGGTCAAAAGAAAAGACTTGGACCGAGTGATTTCTATTTCTTCCAATGTCAAAGAAGGCTATAATGCCAACGAAATCATTATTCAGCTCAAAAAGTTGGTCGAGGCCTTTGGCATCCCGGATGGCTTTCAGGTCAAGTTTACCGGAGAGCAGGAAGAACAGCAAGAATCCAGCGATTTTTTGATGCGGGCTTTTCTCCTGGCCCTGTTTATGGTCTTTCTCATCATTGTTACCCAGTTCAATTCGCTTTCAGCACCCCTGGTGATTATGTGTTCGGTTTTGTTTAGCACCATTGGGGTGTTTTTGGGGCTGGTGGCCTTTCGGATGGATTTTGTGATTTTGATGACGGGCATTGGCATTATCTCCCTGGCGGGCGTGGTGGTCAATAACGCCATTGTGTTGATAGATTATACCAACCTGCTACGCCTGCGCCGCAAAGCCGACCTGGGCATGGACCCCGACGAGCATCTGCCCAATGATGAGTTTATCAAATGTATTGCCGAGGCGGGCCGCACCCGCTTGCGCCCGGTATTGCTCACGGCCATCACCACCGTTTTGGGGCTTTTACCCCTGGCCACGGGCTTGAACATTGACTTCATTACCCTGCTTTCCGACTTTGACCCCAAGATTTACTTTGGTGGAGACAATGTTTCTTTCTTTGGCCCGATGGCCTGGACGGTGATTTTTGGCCTTACCTTCGCTACTTTCCTTACATTGGTGATTGTGCCCGTGATGTATCTACTCACCGATAAGCTCAAAGTGCGGCCCCGCGTAGAGAAAAAAGAAATAAAAGTGCGGATTTAAAGGCCGGTCCTTTTTTCAAGAAAATAGCCCGTGTTTTTTGCTCGGGCTATTTTTTTTTGCCCATTGTTTAGGTCAGCATCCCGCCATCAATCTGAAGTACCTGTCCGGTGATGTAGCGGCTCAGGTCGGAAGCCAAAAACAAAGCCCCGTCAGCCACCTCTTCGGTGGTGCCACCCCGGCGCAGGGGAATCCCTTTGAGCCATTCTTCTTTGTTGGCCAGTTCGTGGGTCATTTCAGTTTCGATAAAGCCCGGGGCAATCGCATTGGCGCGGATATTTCGGGAGCCCAGTTCCAATGCCACCGATTTGGTAAAACCGATGATGCCCGCTTTGGAGGCAGCATAGTTGGCCTGTCCGGCATTGCCCCGGATGCCCACAACCGAGGTGAGATTGATAATGGCCCCGTT
This sequence comes from Microscillaceae bacterium, assembly GCA_012031215.1. Classification (GTDB taxonomy): domain Bacteria; phylum Bacteroidota; class Bacteroidia; order Cytophagales; family Microscillaceae; genus JAAUUB01. Next base: position 7,826 of record JAAUUB010000168.1, read on the forward strand.
TTTCTGCTTCATCATCGGGCGCAGGGCCGCTTTGGTAAGGTTAAATACGGATTTGAGGTTCACTTCCATCACCCGGTCCCAGTTTTCCTCCGACATGCGCATCAGCAGGCCATCCTGGGTAATGCCCGCATTGTTGACCAGGATTTCTAAGGTTCCAAAATCCTTTAAGACATCATTTACCAGTTGGTCGGCTTCGGCAAAAACGGAGGCATCCGAACGATACCCCTTCACCAGCGCGCCGCCATCGGCCAGTTCCTTTTCCAGGGCCTGGCCTTTTTCTACGCTGGAAAGATAGGTAAAGGCCACCTTGGCCCCCTGCTGGGCAAATTTTTGAGCGATGGCCCGTCCTATGCCTTTGGATGCCCCGGTGATGAGGGCGGTTTTGCCTTCAAGTAGTTTCATATCAAAAAGCTATTTTACGTTTTCCTTAAAAAATAGTCACAAAGAACGTTTTTTTTGGTATTGATTCCAATTTTTCAAAACTTGCCCCCGAATTTGAACCCGGCAGCAGGCATTTGAAGGCTGGCCTACAAAGGGAGCTTTGAGCAGGCCGGGCTTTACTTCACTATAGGTCCTAAAACAATTCATTATTCATTACTGATTATCCATCCAAACCCATGTTACCTACCCTCAACCCTACCCAAACCCAGGCTTGGAAAAACCTGGAGCAACACTATCAACAAGTGGGGCAGTTTTTTGAAATGCGGGCGCTTTTTGCCGAAAATCCGCACCGCTTTGCGCAGTTCTCTCAAAGATTTGAAAACATGCTGGTAGATTATTCTAAGAACCGCCTTAACGACGAAACCATGCGCCACCTGCTGGCCCTGGCCGAAGAAGTGCGGCTCAAAGAGGCCATCGAGGCCATGTTCACGGGCCAAAAAATCAATGTTACCGAAGACCGCGCCGTGCTTCATGTGGCCCTGCGCCACCAGGCCCATACCCCGGTTTATACCGAAGGCCAGGATGTGATGCCCGAAGTGCGCGAAGTCTTGCACCAAATGCAGGCTTTTTCGGAGAAAGTGCGCACTGGCATTTGGAAAGGTTATAGCGGCCAGCCCATTCGCGATGTGGTCAATATTGGCATTGGCGGCTCTGACCTGGGGCCTTTGATGGTGTGTGAGGCCCTCAAAGCCTACCAGCATCCCCACATACAGCTGCATTTTGTCTCTAATGTGGACGGCACTCACATACATGAGACCCTCAAAAAACTCAATCCAGAAACCACTCTTTTTATCATTGCTTCCAAGACCTTCAGCACCCAAGAAACCATGACCAATGCCGAAACGGCCCGGGCCTGGTTTTTGCAGTCCGCCCCCAACCGGGAGGCCATCAAGCAACACTTTGTGGCCCTGAGCACCAACCGCGCCGCCGTAGAAGCCTTTGGCATTGACCCGGAAAATATGTTTGGGTTTTGGGATTGGGTCGGAGGGCGCTATTCGCTCTGGTCGGCCATTGGGCTTTCCATTGCCCTGGCCATTGGCTATGATAATTTCGCCGAATTGCTGGCCGGGGCTTATGCCATGGATGTGCATTTTCGCGAAACCGATTTTAGTCAGAACATTCCGGTATTGCTGGCCCTGATTGGCATTTGGTACAATAATTTTTTTGGGGCCGAAACCGAGGTGATTTTGCCCTATGACCAGTACCTGCACCGCTTTGCGGCCTATTTTCAGCAGGGAAATATGGAAAGCAATGGCAAATCGGTACGATCGCCAGGGCCAGCCCATCCCCTACCAGACAGGGCCCCGTCATTTGGGGCGAGCCCGGCACGTAATGGGGCAGCACGCTTTTTATCAATTGATTCACCAGGGCAGCAAGCTCATCCCGGCGGACTTTATCGCGCCTGCCCAAAGCCATAACCCAATAGGCGAGCACCACGCCAAGCTAATGGCCAATTTTTTTGCTCAATCCGAAGCCCTTATGCACGGCAAAACCGAAGCCGAGGTAAACGCTGAGCTGCGTGCCGAAGGCAAATCCGAAGCCGAAATCGCCTTTCTTAGGCCTTTTAAGGTCTTTAGTGGCAACCGACCCAGCAATTCTATCCTTTGCCAGCAAATCACGCCCCGCAGCCTGGGCAGCCTGATTGCGATGTATGAGCACAAGATTTTTGTGCAGGGAATTATTTGGAATATTTACAGCTTTGACCAGTGGGGTGTAGAACTGGGCAAGCAATTGGCCAAAAAGATTTTGCCTGAGTTGGAAGGCCCCGACCCAGTACAAAGCCACGACAGCAGCACCAATGGGCTCATGAATGCCTTTAAAGAAATGAGAAGATAAAAACGAGGGGAAAACTCTTTGGTAAGACTTCGTTTATCAAAGGCTTATAAATTTGAGCACACCCTGACATCGTCATCAATGCTCAATTGTAAGCACTTTTGAGTTCATCGTCCAGTTTGTCGGCCCACCATTCCAGGTCGGCAATACAGGTAGAGAGCTCGTTGTAATCCATTCCCCGGATGTCGCGCTCATACGTAGCATACACCTTACTGGTTTCTTCCATCAGGGTCAGTTTTACGCCCAGGTTGCGGTCGTTCATTTCCAGGAGCTTGGTCAAAAACTGCTCGCGGGCGGCAGTACTGAGCTTAGGCACCTCAGCCAGAAAAGAAAAGATGCGCAAATATTCGCGGGTGGTATCGGGGCCCACTTCAACAGACTGAATAAAAACCTCAATATTGGCCGAGCCATGCTTCCAGTGCCAAAAAATCAAGCCTTACAATGATGCAGAGTTCATCAAGAGAGCTGCTGGAAGAGGCCCTAAGGCGTTTTATTGGTAAATTAATTTAACTTCCCTATATTTAATGAAATTAAACAATCTTCCTTTTCCATTTATAAAACGCAGGAGTTTTGATGATGACAAGGTGTGAGATGAGATATGAACTTAAAGAATATTTTATTATTTAGAAATTTAATAAAAAATTCTTTGCAAACAACAGTTTTCTTTAAGTTTAAATAAAATGCACTAATAAAACTGCATAAAACAATTATTTCTCAGAAACAGTTCACACAAAAACCACTGAAATAGCTTTCAAAAAAGCTTTTTTTTTCAGGGGTACTTCAGCTCAATTATTTTCAAACGTTCTTGTTTTTTCAAGCTTTCCGAGCGGTCAATTTTGAGCATAGGAGACATATATACCAC
>JAAUUB010000169.1 GCA_012031215.1 Microscillaceae bacterium
CGTTGTTGGGGTGGTCGACGAGACTAGAAGGAAAAGCATCAAATTCTGAGACCCGCGGAATTGTTTTCGTGTAGTATGCTTTATAGTATTTTTTTAAAACTACAGTCAACCCTAATCAAATACAAACTTAAATTTAACTTTCCATATATATCGTAAGCCTTTTGTCTGAGTATGAGATTCTGAAAATGTCTAGACAACAACAAGAACATCAACAAATTCAAATATAACTTATTAACTCTATAATTGTACTTAAACTTTTTTCCTGTTTAAATCAAATTTGCAAAATATTTTTTATCAATTCTTTGTGCGGGCATCCTCGAGCGGCTTTTTGGCCTTCTTTCGGCGTTTCTCGGTTTCCTTTTCAGTTTCTTTGGCCGGGTTTTCCTTTGGTGGAAAGCTGTGGCTCAGGCGGGTAAGGTGAAAAATACGATTGCCATTATCGGGGGCAGCCCGCACTTTTTGTTCACCAAAATAAAGGAAATGTGGCCCGTACCAATGCAGAAACTCCCCCCATTCGCTTTCTCCGCCCGCATAGTTTTTCAGCAGTTCGTCAATTTCCTGTTCCGTTTCTTCCTGCAGGCTCAGGTAGCGAAACATCGCCTTGGAATAGACTTTATCTTCATTGATGTAGGCAGTTACCACTGTGTCGCCGTGAAAACCCAACTGAATAATATCTGAGGGAGCCGTGCGCTCTACCCGGTCTATTTTCATGATATTGTCCCAAAGCAGGCGGCCCCGCATATCAAAAGCGCAGATAATGGCATAATTGTATTGGTAATTGGTATATCGGTCGGTGAGGCCCAGGTTTCTTGTCCAAACATTCCGCGGGGTGCTGAGAGGCATCGTATTAGGATAAGCCCCCAGGAGATTACCGGCGGGGCCATTCACGTTTTGGTAGGAAGAATAATAGCCTTCCATCAACAAAAGCAACTGCTTGCCCTGAGCAATGAGTTCGGGACGCAGGTCAATCTTACGGTTCAGATTAAGCTCCCGGCCTTTATTTCTTTTCTCCTCTACTTTTTGACGCATTCTTTCCGCTTTTTTGTCGCTGTAGTGGTTAAAGAAATTGCCAAAATCGGTAAACTCCCGAAAATTGATGCTTTTTTGCTCGCCATTTTCAAATTGCGCGCTATACACCCCTTGGGGGCTACGGGCGCATTTGAGCGAATAGGTGCCAAACACCCATTTTTTGCCATCTTCGGCACTAAACACCAGCCCGTCGCGGGGGGTACGAGTGCTTCGGTCTTTCACCAAAAGAGGGCCCAAGGTGCCAATGAGTTGAGAGTAGGGCTTCACAACCAGGTTGCAACGGCGCATCAGGGTGTTTTTCAGCACAAAATAGACCTGCTTTTTTTGGGGGTCGGTTTGTACCCATTGAAACTCCTCGTGTTCTTCATAAAAAGCCGGCAAAACTTTGGCAAACTGATTCAGAAAATGGTAACTGATTACTACTGGTTTGCCATTGTATTGCCCCGAAAAATAGGCGTAATCATCTACGGCCTGAAAATCATCGGTGCTCATTTTGACCGGAGGGGCGAAATTAAAGATTTTGCCTTCACCTGAAAAAATCTGCAAGCGGAAAATGCTGATTTCCTGGTTGGCGCTGTTTTGATGAAAAAAATACATATACTGCGACTGGTCGTAATAATTGGTGCGCTCACGGGCAAAGTCATAAGGTAGCAAATAGGTGTTTTGGCGAAATACCTGCAGATTACTATCCAAATATGTAATGGTAAATTCTTTCTCACGGGCATAGACATATGGCTCGGCGACCGAAACCATCAGGAGTCCTTTTTCGCGCAGGGAAATGATTTCAAATTCATCCCGATTGAGTCGCTGGAGCGCAATTTCTTTGCGGGCACTCACTTCTAGCTGGGCCAGGAGTGCCCCCGTCTGGCTTCCCAGGCATATCAGCCATAAGCTGATTCGAAGTAGGTTCATATTGAGCATATTGGAGAATACTTTATATTTGAAACAATTTTTAAGAAAAATAAAGGATTTACTGGAAAAAACCAAAAAGTAATGATTGAGGTTTGGCGAATTGAGACAGAAGAAAACCAGCAAAAGGCCTTTCAAATCCGTGAAAAGGTTTTTGTGGAAGAGCAAAAGGTGCCCCCTTCCCTGGAATACGACGCACATGAACTGGTGGCCCGCCATTTTCTGGCTTATCTCAATGGACAGGCGGTGGGTACTGCCCGTTGGCGAAAAACCGAAAACGGCATTAAGCTGGAACGTTTTGCCGTGCTACCGGAGGCAAGGGGAATGGGCGTGGGCCAGGCTTTGGTGCAAACAGTGATGAACGACATTGATGCCCACCGCCATGCCTCCGGGTATGTCCGGTATTTGCACGCCCAGAAAGAAGCCGTGTCGCTCTACGCCCGGTTTGGCTTTGAGATAGAAGGGGAAGAATTTGAAGAAGCAGGCATCGCCCATTTCAAGATGATATGGCAAAACCCAGACCTAGCCTTGCTGAACCTATAAAAACTTTGCAAGCCTCATAAGTATTGGTAGCATTTTTCCATTTTAAATTGGGTATCATTATGGGCATACGTGCCTGGCTTAGTATTCCGCTGGCGGCTTATATGCAAGCCCAAAATCAACGCTGGATGGATAATCCGGTGGCCTTTCAGCAAAAAAATTTGCGCAATATCGTCCAAAAAGCCAAAAATACCGCTTTTGGCCAAGACCACCACTTTGACCAAATCCGGGACTATGCCGATTTTAAACAGCAGGTGCCCGTGCGTGATTATGAGGCTTTGCGGCCTTACATCAACCGCATTGTAGCACAAGGCGAAAGCGATGTGCTCTGGCCGGGACTCCCTGCTTACTTTGCCAAAACATCTGGCACCACCTCCGGCACTAAGTACATTCCCCTGACCCGCGATTCGGTGCCCAATCACATCAACTCGGCCCGCAACGCACTTCTGGCCTATATCTACGCCACCCGCAAATCAGATTTTTTGGACCGAAACCTCATCTTTTGTCGGGCAGTCCGGTGCTTTCCCAAACGGGCCCGGCCAATATCCTGACCGGAAGGCTCTCGGGTATGGTGAACCACCACGTGCCCGCCTACCTGCGTACCAATCAAAAGCCCTCTTTTGAAACCAACTGCATAGAAGACTGGGAAGAAAAACTCGAGAAAATCATTGATGAAACCCTGGCGGCGGATATGTCGCTCATATCAGGTATTCCGCCCTGGGTGCAAATGTATTTTGACCGCATTCAGGCCCGCACCGGTAAAGCCATCAAAGAGGTCTTTCCCAATTTTGCGCTCTTTGTGTATGGAGGAGTCAATTTTGAACCTTATCGCAAAAAATTGTTTGACTCCATCGGCCAGGCGGTGGACTCGATTGAAACATATCCGGCTTCGGAGGGCTTCATTGCTTACCAGGATTCGCAGGTGGAGCCTGGTCTCTTGCTTTTGGCCAATAGTGGGATATTTTTTGAGTTTATTCCGGCGGAAGACTATTTCAAAGAAAACCCGCCCCGCTATCATATTGGTGAGGTAGAATTGAATAAAAACTATGCCCTCGTGTTGAGCTCCAATGCCGGGCTTTGGGGCTATTCGATTGGCGATACGGTCAAGTTTATCTCCAATCGTCCCTATCGATTGGTGGTTACGGGGCGCATCAAGCATTTTATTTCGGCTTTTGGCGAACACGTCATTGGTGAGGAAGTAGAAAAAGCGATGCAAAAGACTTTGGCACAATACCCAGAGGTATCGATTTCCGAATTTACGGTTGCGCCCCAGGTGAACCCCGCCGAAGGATTGCCCCACCACGAATGGCTCATTGCTTTTGAACGCTTGCCCCAAAACCTGCCCGTCTTTGCCCAAACCCTCGACCAGCACCTTTGTCGGCTCAATGCTTATTACGATGATTTGATTAGGGGCAAAATTTTGCGCCCCCTTTGCATTACTGCGCTTCGGCCCGATGCTTTTCAGCAATACATGAAGTCTATCGGCAAACTGGGGGGGCAAAACAAAGTGCCGCGCCTGGCCAATGACCGAAGCCTGGCCGATGCCATTCGGGAAGAGTGGAAGCAAAATACCCGCTGAGGCGGCCGGGGTTTTGTTTTGAAGGGCTTTTCAACTTGCTTTGCAGGATGAAAAAAAGGCTCGGGCAGGTCTATCTTGCTTTGTTGATGGTGGGCATTATTTATTCTACCAATTATGTGGTGGCAAAATTCATAATGCCGCGTTATTTTCTGCCCTATGGGCTGATTGTGCTGCGGGTGGGTGGGGCCACGCTTTTCTTTTGGATTTTGCACTATTTTTCCGTCCCTTCTGTAAAAATTCATGCCTACGACTATGGGCGGCTTGCGCTTTGCAGCGTTTCGGGTATTGCCATCAGCCAACTCACTTTTTTTAAAGGTTTATCATTGACATCGGCCATCAACAGTTCCTTGATTATGACCACTTCGCCCATTATGGTGTTGATTGCGTCGGTTTTTATGGGCAGGGAATTGCTTACTAGGCATAAGGCCATTGGAATCTTGATGGGATTGAGTGGCGCCTTTATGCTGATTGGGGGGTATAATTTTACATTTTCGACAGAGACCGTGGTTGGGGATTTACTCATTTTGGCCAATGCCCTGGCATACGGCATTTATCTGGTGCAGGTTAAGCCCCTGATGCGCCATTACCATTCACTCACGGTGGTGAAATGGGTATTTTTCTTTGGCTTTTGGATGGTTTTGCCTTTTGGGGCGGCGGAACTTGGCCAGGTGGATTGGGACGGTGTGCCGGGCTATGCCTATGGCGTAGTAGCTTTTATCATCCTGGGGGTTACGGTCATTACCTATTTGTTCAATGCCTGGAGCCTGGGCCAGGTCAATGCCAGTGTAGTGGGAAGCTTTATTTATCTTCAGCCCGTTTTAACAGGCATTTTGACCGCCAGCCTGGGTCAGGAAAGCTTTACTTTTCAAAAGATGCTTTATGCCCTGCTGGTGTTTTGGGGGGTGTATCTGGTGGGGCGGCCCACCCGGCCCAAGCTGGTCAGACTTTGAGCTTGTTGTAGGCCATTTTGATTTCCCGAAATTCATCTTCCAATCGGGTAAAGGCCCGGCGCAGGTCCAGCATAGAACTGTGCTCTTCGGGCAGGTCTTTGCTGATATAGGCGGCAAAACGCCAAATCTCGAGGACTTCATCCGCCGAAATTTCGTAGGGGCTGTAGGCAATATTGCTCGATTTGAGCAGCAGCGTACCCCGCTCATTGATTTTGTTAAATACTTTTTTGAGCACGATGCCTTCGTTTTTTGACACCACCACACAAACCTGGCCGTCACGGATTTCATTCCAATTCTCCACATATTCTCCAATGACAATGGAATTGGGGCGAAGGGGCAGCATAGAATCTCCCGAAATTTCAAAAGCCCGGTAAGTCCGCCCTTTGGAGAGGAAAGGCAGTTGGTATTTGGGCAATTCGCGCAGGAACTCGGCATCGGCAAAACCCCGGGCATAGCCGGCGGCGGCTTTTTCGGGCACCAGTTCAATGTTTTCGTTGTCCTCGTGGTCAACCGTGATGGTCAGTACCCGGAAATTTTGGCCCGAAGTATATTTTTTAAGCTCTTTTTGATTTTCCAGGCCGCCTTCGCTTGTATTTGACAAATCTACGTTGAGCAGTTGGTCCAGGGTAATGTTGAAGTAATGGGCTACCTTGTTCATGACCACCAACTTAGGTTCGGCACGACCATCTTCGTAAGAAGAAATGGCACTTCGGGTTACACCCAGGGCATTGGCCAGGGCTTCCTGGCTTTGGCGGCCATTTTGCTCACGTAAAAATTTGAGGTTTTTGCTAAGGTACATATTGGCTTGGCGAATTAGAATCAAACATTGCCAACAAAGTTAGCATAAATAATGCTAATTAGCAAATCCAGGGGGCAATAGAAGGAAAGCACAAAACAAGGCCAGGATTTCTTCGAAGAGAATATACAAAATGTCTAATTTTGCCCTAATGGCTTTGCTTGGGCCAGTAAGTTTTTTCGATTTCATCACAATTAGCAAGACCAATATGCGAGTTTTCAACACACTACGAATGGCTGGACTTGGATGGGGATTGATTTTTTCCACCCTGGGGCCAGTAGCCGGGCAAAATGGAGAAGAGGCCCCCTTCTATCTCACGATGGAAGACGCCCTCAAAACACCCGATAAGGTCTATCGCCTGGACCTGACCTGGCAGTATATGCTCACCCTTCCACCGGGCATTGAGCAACTTACCAATTTGCAAGAGCTGAACCTGGGTTGGAATAAACTCAGTGTTTTGCCTAAGGAACTCTTGCTCTTGCGTAATCTTAAGAAGCTGTCTCTCAATGACAATCCCCGCCTCAACCTAAAAAAAATCCTAGAGCAACTTACTCAATTGCCTAGCCTGGAAGAACTCAGCGTGGGCTGGGAAGGGATGAATGAATTGCCCATAGAAGTAACCGGCTTGAAAAACCTGCGTTCCCTACAAATCCTGGCGGACTCGGTCATCAATACCGAACAAGTTTTTGAGGAATTGAGGGCCCTGCCCCGCCTTCAAAGCCTGAGCCTGCGACGCAACCGCTTGCGTGCCCTGAGCGACCATATCCGCTACCTGATTAACCTCAGCAGCCTGGACCTCAGCGGTAATCAATTGGCCGAACTCCCGCCCCGCATTAGCAAGCTGGAAAAAATGCGGATATTAAACTTACAAGGAAATCAATTTGAGGATATTCCCTCCGGCATCACGACCATGGCCGACATCCGTGAACTCAACCTGGCCAACAACCGCCTGGCCACGCTGAGTGCCCGCATTGGCAGTTTTCGCAATTTACAAAAGCTCAATCTCAGCGAAAACAGCGTTCGGGAAGTATCCCCCAAAATGGCCGAACTCGAGGACCTTCGCGAACTTAATCTCTCGCGCAACGACATCAAGGAGCTTCCCCGGGACATTGGAAAGCTCCAAAAGCTGGAAATGCTCGACCTGAGCTACAATGCCCTGACGGACCTGCCCCCGGCTTTGGCCGAAATCAAATCACTGCAGGTGCTCAACCTGAGCAGCAATGCCGGGGTTAATTTTTTACGCTATTTCAAGGGTGGCCCCGAAGCTTTCGTGCGCCTGCGCGAACTGGATCTAAGCGCGAACCAGCTCGATTCCTTGCCCCTGGCCATCAGCCAAATGCGCAATCTCCAGGTCTTGCACCTGGCCAATAATTTGCTTACCTATGTGGCCGATGATTTTAGCCAGTTGACCTCGCTGCAAGAACTTGACCTGGCCGGAAATGCCCTGCGCTATATTCCCGAAGGAATTCTCAATATGCCTAACCTGAAAAAACTGGTGCTGGATTTTAACAAAATCAGTCGTATCCCGGATGAAATAGGCCGGCTCACCGGATTGGAAGAGATTTCGCTTCGCTATAACCCGCTTTCGGAAAGTGAAGTGGGGCGGCTGCGGGAAAAATTGCCCAATCTCAAAATCATTCGCTAACAGGTTCTCTATGCAACGACAAAAATCTCCTCCTTTCTACACGGAGGCCCAACTGCACCACGAAACCTCCCAACTCCAAACCGTGCAGGCTTATCTGGGAGAGTTTGTCTATGGGGGCATTGATGGCCTGGTAACTACCTTTGCTGTGGTGGCCGGGGGAGCTGGCGCCAACCTCGACAGCGTGGTCATTATTATCCTGGGCTTTGCCAATTTGCTGGCCGACGGGTTTTCTATGTCCGTGGGAGCCTATTTGTCCAGCAAATCGGAAAGGGAAAACTACGAAAAACACAAAAACATCGAGCGCTGGGAAGTAGAAAATATCCCGGAAAAAGAGAGGGAAGAGGTGCGCGAAATCTACCAAAAAAAAAGGCTTTGAAGGCGAACTATTGGAAAAAGTGGTGGATAAAATTACGGAAGACAAAGAGGTCTGGATAGAGGTGATGATGCGCGAAGAGCTGGAAATGATTCCCGATACCAAATCGGCCCTGGCCAAAGCCGGGGTTACTTTTTTGTCGTTTGTGGTGGTGGGTTTTGTGCCGCTCTCGGTGTATGTTTGGGATTTTACGAGCCCCCTTTCGGTAAATCTGTTTTTGGTTTCGGGCGGACTGACCAGCCTGGCTTTTGTAGGCATTGGCTGGCTCAAATCCTTGGTTTTGCAAACTTCCCGCTGGCAAAGCATCCTCGAGACCCTGCTCCTGGGGGCTTTGGCCGCCTTGCTGGCGTATGGGGTGGGCAGTGTGCTGGAAAGCTGGCTCAGGGCCTGATGCGCTTAGGCCCTTGAATAGCGAAAAAAAGCTTTTGCACGAAAAGTTTGCTTTTTTGCCCATTTTTTCCAGAAATATTTTGAAGACCTGCCCTCCTAAAGGAAGTACTCAAGCTTATTTGTCTCAATATAAAATCGTTTGATAAGTTGATTAATCTGGCCCATGACTAGCTAATCCAAGACAATTGATTATTATTTCCTTCTTCACTCATAACCGATTCAAGGTAAGATTTAAGGGGTGTTTTATCCTCGGAGAATTTCTCAGAAGCTTTAGCGGATAGGGCATCCATTGTAAGGTTAAAGAAAATTTTCCCTTCTTTGAGTAAAGCAAACTTATCGGCAATATCGGCAATCACATCAAATTGATGCGATGTAACCAAGATAGTAGCACCCTTTGCAGCCATATCTTTCAATAGTTTTGATATTTTGCGGACTGACATAAAATCCATTCCATCAAAAGGCTCATCTAAAATGAGGTAGCTTGGCTTATGAATGAGTGCAGCAGCCAGAGATACCTTATTTTTCATTCCTTTTGAGTAACTTTCAATGTATTTATTGTCGTCTTGCGGCAAATCTAAGAACTGTAATAACTCAGATACCCTCAGTTTAGCATCTTGTTTAGAAATTTTGTAGAGGTCTGCTACAAAGTGTAAGTACTCTCTTGCTGAGAATTTATCAATGTAAATAGGCTTCTCTAGAATGTAGCCTACCTTAGAGCGATAGGTGTTACTTTTGAAAGTTATTTTTTCATCATCTATGAATACTTCACCTTTCTCAAAAGGAATTAAAAAAGATATACAATGAATTAAGGTAGATTTACCAGCACCATTTGCACCAAGGAGTGCTTGTACTGTTCCAGTATCCACTACTAAATCCACACCTTTCAGGATAGGTTTTTTGCCATAGGATTTGTGAAGCTCAGAGATTTGAAACATAAGTATGGTAATCAAATGTTTTATTGTTATTTAGTCTTATTGCCCAAATAAAAGCAAAAAAGAGTAATAAAAACAGAATAATTGAAGGGGCATAAACAAACAAATACAATGAAGCCAAATAATATATCAAGAATAAACCATTATAAATTGACTTTTCTGCCCTTTTGCTTATACGTACTCGCCCCTTTAGGAAAAATAGCTCATCACCTTGTAATACAGTGATAATTAAAACCAAATTAAAATGTAAAACACTTTGAATCACGGTTTGAGCATCCAAAGTTTTTATATCTACGATTTTTCAAGCGTAGAGATTATAAAATACATCAGGCCTAAACCAAGCCCGTGCACTATGTTGGAGGCCACCATCACAACCACATCGTGCCAAAAAATATAAGGCTGCACGCGGGCATTGCTCAACCAAAAAGCATAGATAAACGAATTGCCATTAAAAATTTTATTTACAAATTGGTTATGAAAAATTATAAATACAATAGTGATTAATATCCCCATGTGAATCAAATACAAAGGAGTAAGCATCGCTAAAATGATTAGAGCAAGGTAGTCTTGTTGTCTTGTATATAATTTAAGGCAATTAATCATTTTATTTTCCAGTAACTATCGCTTACTAAACTTCTATCAAAAAAAGGTCTTCTCCTAACTAGTCTTGTTAATAGAAAGTAAGTAAGAAACATCATCAATACAGTCAAAAAAAGCAGGGTAGTCAAAATATTTACAAAGTGATTTTGAATCCACCAATCTATTCCATTTTTAATTACATGCTGAAAAAACATGTTGTCTTCAACGTCAGAGAAATTGAAAATATGGGCTAGGGACATAAGAAACAAGTATAAAACAGGAGTAAACAATAAAATATGATTAAATACTTTATCCCTCCTCGCAAAAGCCCCACTGTACACTCCAAAAAAATATTTAATACAAAAAGTACGAAACCTAAACTCCAAAGTATAAATGTATCTAAGCCACTAAATAAGGTAATGAGCAAAAAAATAGAAAAAATATAAACTTCAAGCTGAATACTTCTACAACGATGAGATACAAATATCTTTTGAGAAATGATTTCGGAGAGAACAAAAAAATAGAATAGTCAATAAAATTACGATATTTGCTCTTCCAAGCATCGATTGCAGCAACTGAATAACATAAAACAGTAAGCATTAAAAAATAAGAGTTCACTCTTAATGCCAATAACATAAAAGCCATTACAAGGGCTAAAAATAAGAAAATCAGCCTGCCTTGTTTCGACCTCCAAAAAACTTTTATCCCACAACCAATAAGTGTTATTTGCTTCATTCTAATATTCAAATCTTTATTTTGGATAACGCCGCCAAACTGTAAGGTTGTGATAAGATAGAGCTTTCGTAATTACTCACTAAAAACAAAAAAAGGATAGTATATTGAACGTCTCTAAGAGAGAACGTTCAATATATGTGGCTGGAATCTATCTATTTCGGATACAGGCAGAAATACCAGCGACTAGACCACTAAAATAGCCACCTATCGCAGTAGTGACGCCAGCGGCGGGTCCAAACCATATACCCCCTGCAAATCCACCAAAAAAGCCTGTAAGACCATTCTCAATTAAAAGTTCTAGGGCAAGAAGCTCCACCACTTACCTCTTCCATCTCTAAAATACTCAATTTTTGCATAATTTTGAAAATTTAATGTGCTTAAGAATACTGTAAAGCACCCT
>JAAUUB010000012.1 GCA_012031215.1 Microscillaceae bacterium
CATGCTACCAAAAACCATTTCGGGGAGACGTGATAGAGGGGTATTTCTTTTTTGAACAAATATATTTTGTCCTTCTATTAGGTAAGCGTTTATATTTCTTACTTCCTTTTTTAATCCGCCATTTATTAAATACTTAGGGTCGCTTTCAATATTTCGGATACCAACAATTATTACTGTGACTCCTGCATTTCCTTTTGCATTGTTAGTCCATTTAAAAGAAGAGTATGCAAACCCAATTTCGATACCATTGGAAAGTAACGGAAGCCAAAGTAATTCAACCTGTTCACCTTGACATATAGAATTTGTGCTTACAAAGGCTGCTTTTGAATTATAACCAAGTATAAATTTTTTTGCTAACAGAAACCAGCAAGCCACATAATCCAAATTATTATAGCCACGCATCCCATTAAACACAAATGCCATATCAGATTTTTGCTGTTCATCCTGCATTCTTGCCCCTAAATAAGGCGGATTGCCAATCACATATACTTCATCATCCTGTCCTATTGGGCAAACCGTTTTCCAATCCAAACGCGCGGCATTTCCCTGCACAATTTTTCCTGCTTGTTTTAAGGGCAATATGGGTTTTGAACGTCCGTAATCAAAAAGCATTTCTTCAAACACTTTATTCATTTGATGTTCTGCCAGCCACAAGGAGAGTATGGCCATTTCATGGGCAAAATCGTCTAGTTCTATGCCATAAAACTGTGAAAGTTGAATTTCTGTTTCAACAATTTGGTTTTGATAATGAGAAAGCTCTATAATTTTTTGAAGAATTTTTATTTCCAGCAGACGAATTTCCTTATAAGTAATAATCAAAAAATTTCCACTTCCGCAGGCCGGGTCAAAGAATTTAATTTTAGCCAAGCGTTTGATGAGCTTTCGTAGCAGTGGTATATTTTTACTTTTTTCAAATGCGGCATACAGTTCGTCAAGGAAAAGCGGCTTGATGAGTTTCAAGATGTTTGGCACGCTCGTATAGTGCATTCCCAAATCACTCCGGTATTCAGGAATGACCACTGCCTGAATCATGGAGCCGAAAATATCCGGGTTTATGTCTCGCCAGTTCAGCTCACCCAATTCAATTAAAATCTTTCGGGCTTTTGCTGTAAAAACCGGCGAAGCAATTTTGTCTCGGAACAAGCCTCCATTCACGTACGGAAACGATGCAAAATGAGCAGGGAAACCTTTTGCATTCTCAGTATTTAGTCGGTCGAACAAACGGTCGAGAAACAAATGCGTATCGCTTCCATTTTCGTTGGTATGCTGATGAAGTGTATTGGTGAAAATACTATCATCATCAAAAATTTTGGTATCTTCGGCAAAAAAGCAAAATAATAAACGAGATAAAAAGATATTCAGGCTATGAATACTCTCTTTTGAATGATAAACATTTTCATTCTTTGTAACCAATTCATCATAAAGAGTTGCCATCTTATAAGCGGCATTACGGTCGGCTTCATTGTCGTTGGTGGAGTGATATACTTCGCTTCCGGCAAGCGGTAAAAAGAAAGCATAATGATTAGGTAAATCTTTAATGGAGATATCTAGGTTCTTACCCAATTTCAAATCTTTGGCTACCAGATTTTTGTAATCGGTAACCAGGGCAAAGCGTGGGGAGTGTTTTACAATTCGTTCTTCTTTGGCAAGGCCTTCAATGGTATTGAGGAGGTCTGTTGATTCTTGTTTAAAGAATACCTTCTTTTTGTACAGAATTTCACCATCTACCTTTGAAAGGTTGAAATCTCCGCTTTTCAAACGGGTGATAGAAGCCTTGGGAATGCCATAAGCCAACAACAAATCATACAAAAAATTCTCTTTTGAGAAATTCTCTATGATTCGTTTTACATTCTGTTCTATTTCTTGACTCCTCATGCCTTACTTTGTTCATCTTGATTGGCGGGGGCCGGATTTTTCATTGGGCTAGCCCAGGAGGTAGCCATCAATTTCTGATTTAAAATTGGTATTCAGCAGGTTTTGCAGTATCACCAGGGGTTTACCCACCTGGTTTTGGCTGTGGTGATAGCCGGTTGCCCTTCAAGCATCGCGAAATAAAATTTCAATGTTCCTGCCGCAATTTACTCTGCCAGAAGCCGAAGCTAAAATAGATGCCCAGGCCCACCAGCATCCAGAGGCCAAAGCCTATCCAGTTGTGAATGCCCAGTTCGGTCATTAGGTAGAAATTGGTCAATAAGCCCATCACCGGAATCAGAGAAAGTTTTTTGGTGAGGCAGAAATAACTGATAATCAGGCAAAAAATCACGAAAAGCCAAAGCGGAATACGATGAAAAAATGAGCCCCAAAAGCCTTCGCCGGTGTCCTGAAAGCTGAAAAATGCCCACATATTTTCCCGATTATAGGCATACAGCAAAGCCACTAGCCCCAGCAACAGGCCCGGCACAATCCACTGGCTATTGATATAGGGCACACGAAAGCGCTGGGCGGCTCCTTCATAAGTGGGGTTGGTTTCCAGCAGCAACACCCCCCCCTGACACAATGGCAAAGGCAAAAAGGGTTCCGATGCTGGTCAGGTCGGTTACTTCGGTCAGGTTGAGAAAAAGGGCCGGAATGGCCACCAACAGCCCGGTGGCAATGGTTGCGACGTAGGGGGTTTTGAAGCGAGGATGAATCTTGGCAAAAGCCCGGGGCAATAAACCGTCGCGGCTCATGGTCATCAAAATTCGGGGCTGCCCAATCTGGAAAACTAAAAATACACTGGTAATGGCCACAATGGCGCTCATCGCCACGATGCCGGCCATGAAATTGAGGTTCGTCTCAGCAAAGACGTGTGCCAGGGGGTCGCCTACGGCCAGGTCTTTGTAGTTGACCATGCCTGTCAGGATGAGGGCAATCAGGATATACAAGACCGTACAGATAATGAGGGCATAAATCATGGCCCGGGGCAGGTCGCGTTGGGGGTTTTTGCATTCTTCGGCGGTGGTAGAAATGGCATCGAAACCAATGTAGGCAAAAACACGGCGGATACGCCTTTGAGCACTCCGGTAACCCCATTGGGGGCAAAGGGCGACCAGTTTTCCGGCTTTACATAAAAAGCCCCTACTACGATGACGAGCAAGACCACCGCCAGCTTGATGAGCACCATCACATTGCCCGCATTTTTGGATTCTTTGATGCCCACATATACCAGGGCGGTAATGGCTACGGTAATCAACAAGGCCGGAAAATCGGCCACCAGTTTAAAACTACCACTGAGCGCGGGCGCGGTTTGCCAGGCGCGGTGGGCCTCCTGAATGTGGATAGGCAGCTCATTCATAGCCACGCCTGCCGCCATTTGTGTGCTTGCTTCCTGAAAGCCCCGGTAGGCTGAAAGATAATCCATGGTGAGGTAATCGGGAATTTTTAGTCCCAAACCACTGAGCAGGCCCGTAAAATAATCGGACCAGGAAATGGCTACGGCGATGTTACCGATGGCGTATTCCATCACCAGGGCCCAGCCCAGTACCCAGGCCATCAGTTCGCCAAAGGTAGTGTAAGCGTAAGTATAGGCACTCCCGCTAATGGGAATGGTAGAGGCAAATTCGGCATAGCAAAGGGCCGAAAAAAGGCAGGCAATGGCCGTGAATATGAACAAAAACACCACGGCTGGCCCCCCGTTAAAGGAAGCATTGCCAATGGTGCTAAAAATACCGGCCCCAACAATAGCGGCGATGCCCAGCGAGACCAGGTCGCGCAGTTGGAGGCTTTTATGCAATTGCCCCCCTTCGTTTTCTTGCTGGCGAAGCTCGGCCAAAATTTGCCCAACGTTCTTTTTGCGAAATAAGCCTTTCAAAATCAATCGTTTGTTTTGGATTAGAAAGGCGAATTAAAGGCAATATTTTGATTTATGGAAATCTGCGGCCTTTTTATTCTCAGTGATTGTCCAAAAGCATCTGCACAATCCTTTCTAATTTTTCGGCAATGTCTTCATTCTCGGAAGCTTTAATGCCCGCCTCTTTGAGGGCTTTCAGGTTTTTGGGGCTGGCATCGTCCATATCTGACTTGGCATTGTTGAGGTCAGGCTCAATGCGGATATACTGCTCCACCTTGCCTACGGCCTGGTAGATTTGCTTGAGTTGGTAGTGAACGGTTTGGTTTACACCGGACATCATGATGTTAATGAGGGGTTTTATCCATTCAACGGTGCCCCAGTTTTTGATTTTGTCGTGGGTCAGGCGCATCCGGGAGGCCCCTCCATTGCCAATGGATATAATCATCATTCGGCGGCATTGGGCTTGAGCTTGTCCGGGCCAAAGTCCCACTGACGGGCTTCGGCATAGGCGCAAAGCGAAGGGTTATTGGCAAAGACGCCACCATCAATCAAAGGATAGGTAACCCCACTCATCGAGGCAACTTTGGCCGCCTCAAAGTAGGTAGGGGCAGCCGAAGTGGCCCGGGCAACATCCCGGATAAGGAAATTCTGCCCTTCGTGGAGCCGGGCATCTTGCTGGGTGAAGAAGAAGGCCTTGCTGTCGTGCACATCATACGCACTGATGAGGCAGGGCTTGATGAGTTGCTTGAGCTCGAGATTGCCAAAATACTTTTCCAGCAGGCTCTCTATGGGTGCACTGGGGTATTTTTCATCTATCAAACCCGAAGCACTGCGCAGTTTCTTCATCCACGAAACACTGAATATTTCGTCCCCGTGTTCCAGGTAGAGGTCCACGGCATCTTCGGCCCGGTAGAGTGGGCGTTTGTTGTCCACTTTGTCGGGGGTAAGATAGACACAGGCCAGGATGCCGCCCGTGCTGGTTCCGGCAATTAAATCAAAGTAGTCGGCCAGTTTTACGCTTTGGTCGCCCGTGCGGTTTTGAAGCATATGTTCCAGTTTTACTAGGATTTGGGCCGGAATGATGCCACGTATCCCGCCCCCATCCAGCGACAAAATACGAGTGAGTTTTTTGTTCAACATAAGTAGTTATAAGTTATCAGTTGTCAGTGAGCAGTGAGCAGTGTATTCATTGTTCCCTGTTCATTATATCCATTGTTCATTGTCCATTCTCCATTGCTCTTCAGGATTGTACCAAAGGTTTTCCCCCTTCAACGTGAGAGGCGATGCAATGTTATTATGGTATAAATTGCCCGTTCCCAAGCCCTGAGGCAGACTTACGGAATATTGGGCCGTAAACTGCGCAATGGCATTGAGGCCAATATTAGACTCGAGTGCTGAGGTCATCCACCAGCCAATACCCAGATGCTCGGCCTCAGCAATCCACGCCTGAGTAGCCCGGATTCCACCCAAGAGCGTAGGCTTGGTGATGATAAAAGCAGGCTTAATAACACCTAAAAGCCGGGATTTCTCTTCTCGCTCCTCTACCCCAATCAGTTCCTCATCCAGGGCAATGGGTACGGGCGAGACCGCACATAGACGGGCCATGGCTTCCCATTGCCCGGGCGCAATCGGTTGCTCAATAGAGTGCAAGGCATATTCCGAAAGGCGTTGAAGCCGGGCCAGGGCCTCTGAAGGTGCAAAAGCCCCATTGGCATCTACCCGCAAAGTAATCTGCTCCGGGCCAAAGCCCTGGCGAATCTGGGCCAACAGTCGGAGTTCCTGTTCAAAATCCATGGCCCCTATCTTGAGCTTGAGGCAATGAAAACCGGCGGCCAGCTTTTCCTCAATTTGGGCTTGCATAAATTCGGGCTTGCCCATCCACACCAGTCCATTAATGGGCAGGCTTTGCTTTCCTTCTGAAAAAGCATTGCGAAATAACTGTTGCTGGCCTCCCTGCAAGGCATCCAGGAGGGCGGTCTCGAGGGCAAAGCGCAAAGCCGGAAGGGAGGGGGGCACATATTGCGCCGCAAATTCAAAAACCTCTTCGGTCGTTTCAGGACCTTTCTGACCTTCCAACCGGGTGCAGAGTTGCGCTATTTTGGCCTCAAAATCGGGCAGGGCATCCAGACTCAGCCCAGGCAGGGGTGCGGCCTCGCCCCAACCCACGGCTTCGGGTCGGGAGAGCCCGCAAACTTTCAGATAATAGACCTGATGCGTATGCATCACCCCGCGCGAGGTGCCTGCCGCAAAACGAAAGCGCAAGATGTGAGGTTGATAGGTGGCTTTTAAGGTCATAATAGATAAAGATATGAGAAAACAGGCCTTTATTCAAAAATAGTATAGAAGCCGGAGAAAAATGAAGCCGATTAGGCCGGGATACCCGCCCGGCTCACCTACGGCTTGGCTCAGCTCAAAAAAATAGACCGCTTGCTGGCTATTTTCCCAGAATTTTCTTTCATCTTTAGGTACCGATGCTTTAAAAAGACTAGTGGGCCAGGAGTTTGGCTTTGCATACTGATTCAGCAATCATTCCATTGGTTATCAATGGTTTAAAATTGAAAATTAATACAAATAATTAAACTGGCAAAACACTAGGATGGCATCCAATTGCCTTTACTCCCCCAAAAATTGTCAGAGAACCCCATTTTTTTGGGCACAAACCTGCCTTGCGAGAGCGTAGAATCAGGACTTCTAGCCCACAAAAAAGGAGCCTGGCTTGGCTCCTCTGCTTGAGTTGTTTTTGTCTTGCTAGTATGTTTCAGATGCACTTTTGCCTAGTTAAGCAGTTGGTCAAAAGTCAGACTGAGGTAATACAAACCACCAATTTCGGGGTTGCCAAATCCAGTGGTGTAGTATTGATTCAGAAGATTGACCGCGCCCAGCTTCACGATGGTTTTGAGTTTAGACATTTTGTAGCTTATCTGGGCATCCAGGGTATGATAGGCGGGCACATCGCCCACACCAAAGGTAGATTCCCAGACAAAATCATTCTGCCAGTGCCAGGTCAGGCTGAAGCCAGCGTTTTTATAAACGTTTCGGTTTGAGAGGCTTATATTGGTGCGATAGTCAGGGGCATTGAAGCGCGACTGAAAGCCGGGGGGCAGGTTGCTTCGGTCTAGTTCATTATAGGCGATGTTGCCACTGACTACATAGCCGCGAGGGCCCTGGTAGTCAAGGCTCAATGCCCAGCCATAGGCGCTCACTTCCTGGTCGAGGCTGACGGCGCTCAGGAATTTTTCGGGGCTGCCATCTTCGCGAAAACGCCCGAAGGCCTGGTTGGCAATAAAGCCATTGTAGGTATTGTAATAAGCATAAAAATCCAGGAGGACATTTTTGTCAAAGAGGCCCTTATAGCCAATTTCCCAGGCCACTACGCGCTCGGGTCTGAATTCGGGAAAGACATATTCGTCTTGCGAAAGGTCAGGCTGGCCCGTGATAGGGTTAGGGCTATCGAGGGGATAGACCGGATTTTCGGCCAGGCCACCGGGGCGAAAACGGGGCAGGCCGCCAATGACTTGAAAAATCCCTACGTTCAGATTGGTAAACTGGTCGGCCATAGAAGGGAAGCGGAAAGCCGTTTGAGCCGAACCACGGAGAAAATGCCGCTTTTTGGCATCCAGGGTGTAAACCACCGAGGCCCGGGGGGTGAATCGGCCTTCAAAATTGCTGTTTTTGTCATAGCGAGCGGTGCCATTAAATTTGAGACGATCGCCCAGCATTTTTTTAGATACCTGGACATAGGCCCCAAACTCGCGGATGTCGTGGGGGTCGCCCAGGGGGTCGCCAAAAATAGTCCCTTCGCTGTTGATGCGATAGATGCGATAGCTCATGCCGGCCAGGATGTCGGCGAACTTAAAAAAGTCGCTGAAGTTATACATCGCTTCTACATTATACATCTGGCTTTTGTCAATGACCCGAGTGCCTCGGATGGTGTTGCCAGTCTCGAGGGCTGGGAAGGTTTCGGTAACGGGGCGACTGGTAATCTGGTTGAGGGCTTGCTCAAAACGGGGCTCGCCGGGCAGCCAGCGATAAGGCAAGGTAGGGTTGATGATGTTGTTATTGGCATCGCGGTTGTCGGCGGTGTAGCGGGCCGAAATCAGGGCGACCTCCTGAGGATTGCCCAGCAGCCGGGCCGTGGTATAGCTGGCAATAAAATCGGCATACCAGTTTTCGCTGGTTTTCCAGGATTCATTGATTTGCGAAGCCGTAGTACCGACATCATAGGAGTCGCCGGCGTTTTCGCCTACACTCCAGAGGCGGACGAAGAACTTTGGCCCCCGGACTTCCAGCTTGGCACTATAGAGCGTAAAATCAACCAGCGAAAAACGGTTGCTGGCCGTGTAAACGCTCGTGCCGCGGCCAAAGCCACCCTGGGCCAGCATTTCTACATTTTCGGTCAGGCGGTAGTGAAGCGAAATCCCCCCCTTGAGGCTTTCGGTATTGTAGTCAGCCAGGTTGCGCTCTTGGTAGCCAGTGCGGGTGATGACGGTGCTTTGGGTAGGAAAAAGATTAAAAGCTTGCTGAAAAGCGGCCTGGTATTCGGGCGTGCCAGGCGCAAAGCCCTGGGCAGCGGCATAGCCTTCGGCAGTCGGAATACGAATGGCATCGTCGCTAAGGTCCACATCGGCAAAAGACTCGTCCCCGTAGGTATGCACCCCGTCGTAGCCACTACTGCTGTTGTGGTCAGCATTGGGGCCGTTCAGGTTGTTATTGTCGCGAAAATCGGTGGCGTGCCAGTCCAGGGCCGTCAGGTAGCCAAAATTGATTTTAAAGGCAAAGCGGTCGTTGAGGGCCTTGGCATAGCGCAGGTTAAATTCATACATCCCGGCGGGCTGGTCGCGGTAATTGGCCCCAAGGTGCATGGCCCCGGTTTGCAAAGAGGCACTCAGGCCCTGGTAGTCAAAAGGATTTTTAGAGCTTACCAGGATGGTTCCGTTGACCCCACCCGGGCCATAGAGCGCCGAGGAAGCCCCCACCAGCAATTCTACACTTTCTACATCCAACTGGGAAGAACCGACAATATTTCCTGCCGGAAAATTAAGCCCCGGCGGGGCATTGTCTATCCCGTCAATGTATTGGGTAACCCGGTAATTGGTATTGCCATTGAAGCCCCGGGTGTTGGGGGTGATAAACAAAAGACTTTGCTGGCCCATATCCACGCCCTTAAGGTTGCGCAAGGCATCATAGAAATTGGCTGCCGAAGTATTTCGAATTTCCAAAATACCCAGCCGCTCTATGCTGACCGGCGACTCAAGCACACTTTCTTCATACCGCGAAGCAGCCACGATAATCTCGCGCCCCAGCAAGGTTTCTTCTTCCAGTTGAATGGTCAGGAGGGCATTGGCCTCACTTACTTCTATTTCGGTCATCCGGTAGCCGATACTACTAAAAATCAGCGTGAAAGGCGGAGGCGTTTTGGTTTTGAGCACAAAATTCCCCTGCACATCCGAAGTAGTGCCCGTAACTTTGTCTTTGAGGGTGATGTTGACCCCTATCAGGGCTTCTCCGGTTTTGGCATCCTTGACTTGTCCCTTTATCAGGGTTTCTTGGGCCAAAAGTGGCCCAAAGGAAAGAAGGGCCAAAAAAAAGAGGATAAAGCAGTAATTTTTTTTCATAAATCAGCAGTTTTCAAACACACAATAAGAATTTATTATAAAAATGTGCCAAAGCCTTCAATGGGAAGAGGAAACCCATCAGTGAAATAAATTTAAAGAATATCCGCTGGCTTCATCAATTATATAAACCTCTTCATTGCAAATTAAACACAAATTGACGGCAATCAAAAAAAAACCAGCCGCACCTGTCTTATCAGCGACTATCCCAGGGCTTAATTTTTCTTCGAGAATGGATTTGCAAGCCAATTTGGTAAAGAGAAGAACTTACACTAATTTCACTATTCAAATCAAGACTTCAAAATATGTATATTTCCAAACAACTGTTTTGCTGGATATGCCTGGGAATACTGGGGCTTTCAGCTTGCGAAGGGCAAAACCAGGCGGTACTTTCGGCCAAGGACTTTCAACAAAAAAATAAAAGCCACGGCCGGAGTGCAATTATTGGATGTGCGTAGCCCGGAGGAGTTTGCGCAGGGCTATATCTCCGGAGCCAAAAACATCAACTACAGTTCATTGGATTTTCGGACGCAGGTCGCCAAATTGGACAAAAAAACGCCCGGTCTTTGTCTATTGCCTGAGCGGCATCCGAAGTGGGCGGGCGGCTAGTATCTTGCGCGAAATGGGCTTTGAGGTCCAAGACCTTGCGGGCGGCTTCAGGGCCTGGTCCAGCCAGGGCCTACCCATCGAAAAGCCCTGAGCTTATTTTTAACCATTTGAAAACAAAAGCAAAATGGAAAATATTGACCCGCAAATCTACACTGAGATTGAGCAGATGATTAGCAGTTCGGACAGCGTCGTGGGCATTGATGCCAAGAAAACCCACATCATCATTATCCACAAACTGATGGCGATTGAAAAACGCCTGGCTGCCCTAGAAGCCGCCCTGCCAACCGAAAAGCAGGAATAAAACGTACAGCCATGAAAAATATCCTTCCCTTTGCCCTGGGGCTGTGGGGGGCGGTGGTTTTGTTTCAATGCCAGGCCCCTTCCCAGGAAAAATTTAGTCCCGAAGAAGAAAAAATATACCTGAGCCGGGGCAAGCAAATTACTGAGGTCAGTTTTGCCGTTTTGAGCAAGGCCCTTTCCGAGGCCATTGCCCAAAAGGGGGTGTCGGGGGCAGTGGATTATTGCCACTTGAAGGCCTTTCCTTTGATGGATTCGCTGGCCGAGGCCCATCGGGTCATCCTCAAACGAGTGAGCCAAAAAGCCCGCAACCCAGTGGATGCGCCTGATTCTCTGGAGAAGGTGCTTTTGGAGGCCTATGCCTCCCAAAAGGTCCGAGGGGAGGATTTGCGTCCACAACTGGCCCGGCTGCCGGGGGGCAAGGTGTTATTCACGGCTCCCATCCTGCTCAAGCCAATGTGCCTCAACTGCCATGGGCTTCCCCAAAAAGACATTGCCCCAGCCACCCTGGCCCGGATTCAGCAAAAATATCCCCAAGACCTGGCCACAGGCTACCGAATCGGTGATTTGCGCGGCATGTGGGCCATTACATTTTTTGAGAAGCCCCGCTAAATCATTCAAAAAAGCCTTTACCCGGTTTTCTTCCAGGCAAAGACTGAGCTTTTGCGCCGTGCTTGGTGTTTTATAATTGCCCCATCAGAATCTCAATGACTTTTTGGATTTGGGAATCTTGGCCCTTGCTCACCGTTTCGGGCCGGTTCATTGCCTTCACATCGGGTTCTAATGGGGTGTTTTCCAGCCATTTGCCGTCCCAGGGTGGGCATGCCCACTTGCGGAATTCCAAAAACGAGGGTGGCGATTTGTTGGCCACCCGGCGACCAAACTGGCCTGTAATTATGGCCCGGGTGGCGGTTGAGGGCCGTGGCCGTACCCCCGGACGAAGATACCCGATACAAATCGCCTTGATACGAATACACTATTCTTGGCCATCGGGCGAGATAGCCGGATAGCGAAGCCAAAGGGGGGATTTCTGGGCCCACACCTGGCTCAGGAGACTGCCTATTATCCAAAAGCAAAAACTTTAAGCATCTCAAAGGTTTTAAATACAATAAAAGATTATTTTGTCGATTATTTTATCTAAAAAAGAGGTTCTGGGCAAAGAGATAAGCCTACTTTTCTTAAAAAATTTGTTTGTAGAAGATAAGGTCTCTTCGGTGTATTTTTTCAAGAAAAAATACTTTCTTTGAAAAGCTTAAAAAAACATACGCAACTAGCTTTCGTACCCTACTTTTTAGTATAATTTACGTTAAGACGCTTAAAAACAATTGCTATGAGGCACACACGCTTATTTTTTCCTCTCTTTTTAGGCATTTGGGGCTTTTTTTCTCTTACAGCCCAGGCCCAGGAAGATGAGTTTCAGGTCTTGAAAGTGAACAATGGAAAAATCATCGTGGCCGAGACCGGAGCCGTGCTTCAAAAGGGAGATGTGATTTTGATAGACGACATCTTGTATTTTAGCACCGATTCAACGGAGGCAGCACTTTTCAATCCGGAGAGAGGGCTTCTTGTATTAAGGCCCACCAAAGTACTGGGCGGCAGCACCCGGGCGATGGAAGATGAATATTGGGCCAAAGAAAATATGCAAACCCTGCAAAACTTATCCCTTTCGCGAACACAGCTTATTCTGAACGAGCGCGACTTGCTGGCGCACTTTTCCGAAGGCCAGTATTTTATTTTTGGGGGTTCTATCAAGCTGATTATCAATCCTAAATACCTCCCTTTGGGGCCAGATAAATACTTTATGATAAAGTATGTTTATGAGCAGAAAATCATTGAAAAAAACTACCTCACCAACTGGATACTTTGTTCATTATCCAGGATTCACTTTTTCAGTTAGGAAGCACCCGCATCAATGTCCAGCAGGCCCGCGATTTTGAGATTTTTTATACCGATACCAGCAAACAGGCCGCCCAAAAGCTTAGTAATTTTTTTCCAGTCTTTCTGAACGATGCCCAACTTGAACAGGAGATAGGCCCAATGATAAGGGCTTTACAAACTCGTGAAATCAATGCCGAATCTCTGGCAGACAATATTATTGCGTATTTTAATGAATTTTATGAGGCCCAACCTGTGAAACTAGATGTGATGGATTGGCTACGGGAAAAGTATGGCATTCGCTAACTTTATGCTACTTTCCGGTTTACTCTAATTTTTGAAGCAGAAATAGTAGTTTTCGGTTCTGAGGCCAAGTTGAGATATTTTGCCCCAATCTTGCTTGTTGCGAAAGAAATTCAGGCGAAAAACTGCGAAAAAGTACCCATTCCCTTACAAGTACGCAAAATTCGTGTTTTGCCCTCTTAAACTCTTGGGGGTGCAACGCTCGCCTTCATAAAGAGCCTTTCTGGCGAACGATTTTACTTATTCGTCAGAAAGGCGAAAATTTTGGGGGTGTAAAGTTCTTTCCGTGCATAGTTTGTTAGGCTGTTGGGAGGTCGAGTAAGCGGGTCTTGGTTACAGGCAAAAGTACGGGCCTGGGCGAACGTTTTTCTAGGAAACGTTACTTTTTAAACCTCTTCCCGTATTGTAGAAAAATAATTAACCAAAATTCTTCAAAGTATGAGAAAGATATCCGGATACGTATTTTGCAAACTCACCAGCCGTGTTTTGCACAATCCTATCGTGTATTGGTTTGAAAAAGATGGACACATCCAGGAGAAAGTAATGGGCACGCAATCAGAGGGCAAGTTTGAAGTGGACATCCCCGAGGCCTTGGATAAGTTGTACGTGGCCAATCGGGGCTACAGTGTTCGTGAAATAAAACTCTCCACCCATACCCAAAAGGTCTTGGTCTATTTGAGCAAAGATTGAGCTGCTGTTCAGATAAGGCTTTTTAAACTCCGAAACCGCTTGTTTAGGCTTGGTTTCGGAGTTTTTTTATAAAGATGGGGTGTGTCAGTGGATAATCACGATGTACTTACTGTCCACTTCCACACTGTTGAGCTGCACTTCGTATTCTCCTCCCAGTACCTCAAAAACATTATTTTTGATGATATTTGACAAGTGAATCAGGGGCAGGTCATTGGCCTGACGGCCAAAAGGGTCTTCTATTTCTTCGGAAATCACCTCTACCCCCACCAACGCATACGAAATCAAGGCTACCGTTGGGATGGTATAATACAAAAGCGAACTGACAATGCCAAAAGGCAGGCTCAGGACATAAATCAGGATAAAGGTTTTGATATAGCTATTGTGTGAAAAAGGAATGGGCGTGTTCTTGATGCGCTCACAAATACCCAGCGAATCAATCAAACCCTGAATATGGGTCTTGAGGCTGAGCTTGTCTATTTCGGAAAAAAGCCCAGCTTTCACCCGCTTTTCTACGGCCTCAAAGATGAGTTGGGCAATGTAGAGCGGGACGTGGTTCGCTTTTTTGAGGCCTTTGGCATAGGCTTCATCCCAGATTTCCAATTCTTCTAGGTTGACCGCTTCGCGCAGGTGGCCTTGCAAAGCGGTGGCAAAATTGGCAATCTGGACGGCAAAAAACTGTCGGTCTTGTTTGGCCTCCGCAGGGAGCAAAGCGTTGAGATTGACCGAAAGTGTGCGCGAATGATTTATCAAAGACCCCCAGGCCTGTCGGCCTTCCCACCATTTGTTATAAGAAGAATTGAGCCGAAACACGAGCATCAAGCTCAAAATCACCCCTAAAAGCGAGAAAAAGAGCGGGTTAATGACAATTTGATTATTAAACACCTCGATATCTACCAAGACCAGTGCCGTAGTATAGAGCGTAATGTAAAAAATATCCCGAAAGAGGATACGGGTGGTATAGGCACGATTAAAACTGAGGTAAATCTTGATGAGGGTGTTTGACCAATTTTTGGTATCGTATAAAATCATATACAAAGAAAGCAAATGTAGGCCGGATAGTGCCAAAACTTAGCCAAAGATAAAGGCATTTGGGACAAGGGGCAAATCAGGGGCTTGCTTTTTGGCAGGGCCACCAATCAAAAAAGGGGAGACTGCCCGGGCAAAATCTCCACTTTATTAGGCAAAATCTCTCTCTATTACAAAATCGCCTTTATGAAAGTCAATTTGTGCGCTTTGTCATTGATTTTATCCGAAAAACCTGCATCCACGTCTATTCGGATGCGGTTACCGCTTTTGCCCAGGATTTCAAATTTCTCAAAAATCTCAATCTGAATCTCAATGAACTGGTCGTGCATTTCTTTCAGGTCATCCTGGTTGGGTTCGGGCACCACCATCAGAAAGCTCTTGCCCAGCATTTCTTCCCGGGCATAGCCAGTGATTTTGAGGTAGTTTTGGTTCATTCCTACGTACAGGCCATTTTCATCCGTAACACAAATGCCAAGGGGGGAAGTCTCGATAATTTCCGCAAATTTTTCGGGAGCCGCTTCTACGGCATCTTTTACTCTCTGGGTTTCGGTAAGGTCAATCATCGCAAAGAAATTAAAAGGTGAAGAATATTGAAATTAAGCGCAAATACATCATACAGCCTGCCTGCCCTCAGGAAGCCTTATCGGTGCGAATGGCAGAGGGTTCATTTTGCATTTGGGCAATGAGACGGTCTTTTTCTTCCAGTTCGGCTTTGAGAGCTTTGATGCGAACATAGGCCTTGTCCTGAATGGTTTTGGTGCGTTCACGAAGCAGGGCTTCATTTTGCCGAATGATACGCTGTTTATCGAGCAGGGCCATTTGCTGTTCTTTTTCCAGGGTGATGTCGTAAGCGATTTTTAAAACGCGCTTTATCTTTTGTTGCTGGTCCAGAATAGGATAGTAAGTGCCTCTAATCCAGCGGGTTTCTCCATTCTTGGTTTTTCGGGGAAACTCGCCCGAAACGACCCGCCCTTGCCTCAGGTTTTGCCACAGCCTTTGATACTCCTCGCTTAGGGCTTCGGCCTCGTTCACGGTGGCATTGTGGTGCTGGCCGATGAGTTCGGCCTTGGCATAGCCCAGGAAGCGCAGCATGTTGAAATTGGCTTTAACAAAATGGCCTTCCGGATTCAGTTCGGCAGAAAGTGAAGATTGGTCGATGGCGTGCAGGGTGTCTTCTAGGTCTTTGTTGAGGCGGGCCATTTCTTCCTGGGTGGCCTGGAGTTCTTCCATATTTTGGCGCAGTTCTTCATCCTGGGCCTGGAGTTCTTCCGTTTGTTCGCGGGTAGCGGTTAGCAATACCCTGGTGCGTTCATTGATGCGTGTAATGATGACCGTAGAGGCCAATACTTGGGAAAGTCGCTCCACAAACTCAATCTCATGGGGTGCAATAGGCTTCAATGAGGCAATTTCTAATACCCCAATGGCTTCATCATTGTCGCGCAGAGGGCAAATCAACAAATAGCGGGGGGGGGCTTCGCCCAGGCCGGAGGTGATGGAGAGATAGTCTTCGGGAATATTTTCAAGATAAGCGGTTTTTTCTTCCAAGAAGACCTGCCCCACTAAGCCTTCGGCAAAATCATCTTCAACAAGGAGCTGTTTTTGGAAGTATTTCTTGCGGTTGTAGGCATAGCAAGCAACGAGACGGAGATAATGTTCGGATTCGGACATCGATTCCAGCAAAAAAAGCCCGCCTTGCACAGCCCCCAGGGACGGAATCAAATTGGCCAAAATCTGGTCGCCCATTTCTTTTTGGGTCTCATAATTTTGGCGAAGTACTTCGGTAAATTTGGCCAGGTTTTGCGAAACCCAATTGCGCTGTGCT
Organism: Microscillaceae bacterium; assembly: GCA_012031215.1. Lineage (GTDB taxonomy): Bacteria > Bacteroidota > Bacteroidia > Cytophagales > Microscillaceae > JAAUUB01. Next base: position 16,004 of record JAAUUB010000012.1, read on the forward strand.
TCGGCTTGGGCCAAGCGGTTGATTTCGGCCTGCATCTTTTGGAGATTATCTGCCAGGCTGTTCGCATAGAGATAGGCCCCCCCGATATTCGGCTCGGGTACTGTTATGGCGGAGTTGCTCTATATACGCATTGGCCTGGGCCATTTCCTCCTTCATTTGGGCTATCTGGGATTCAAGTGCGGCCAAAAGCTTTTTTTGGGTATTTTTGAAAAGTAACATCACATTTAAAAAAACTAATATTTGCTTATATACCACAAAATCCAGGCAAAGTATTTTTGATGAGAAGGCTCTTTTCAATAACTTGCTTTGACAGACTTGGCCACAAATGCTTTTATAACGAAAATGCTTTGCCGATGGGTTTTCAAATAAAAAGATAAAAGCTTTAATTTCAAAGGCAAATGACAATATAGCATCGGCTAATGCTCTTTTTATTTTCTATCCGGGAACAAAGACCGTGCGCAAATTTCCGTTTTTTCCCTTGATTTCTTTTCATTTCTGATTATCGAGTACCTTATGTTTTATCATTTCTTGGATACGTCTTTGTATTTTCCGCCTCTCGAGCAAGCCGACGAAGAAGGAATACTGGCCCTGGGAGGCGATTTGTCCTTGCCTCGCCTGCTTTTGGCATATCGTTCGGGCATTTTTCCCTGGTATTCCCCTGGCGAGCCCATCATTTGGTGGGCCCCAGACCCCCGGTTTGTGCTATATCCTCACCAATTGCGTGTAAGCAAAAGTATGCGGCCTTATCTCAATGGGAAGCATTACCAAGTAAGTCTTGACCAGGACTTTGCAGCCGTGATTTCGGCCTGCCGGCATACACCTCGCCCAGGGCAATCGGGCACCTGGATCACGGATGAGATGCAAAAGGCATATATCGCATTGCACGAAGCTGGCTATGCCCATTCGGTTGAAGTTTGGCAAGAAACAGTGCTGGTGGGCGGGCTTTACGGGGTTTCAATGGGGGGGTGTTTTTTTGGTGAATCAATGTTTAGCCGGGCCAGCAATGCCTCTAAGACGGGCTTTATCAAATTAGTGCAGTTACTAAGCCACAAAGGTTTTACGCTCATTGATTGCCAGGTGTATACCCAACACCTTGAGAGCCTGGGAGGACAAAACGTGGCCCGGGAGAGGTTTATGGAAGACTTGTCGCAGGCATTGGCGCAAGCTACTTGGCAGGGCCGCTGGACAGGCGCTATGTGATAAGCCTATCTAGTCATCGTCCTGAGAAGAGGCCGGAGGACTTGGGGTGCTTTGGAGAAGTTCAGGATGACGAATCAGCCCTCCCGAATGCCCGGTTCGGGCCATCATAAAAAAGACTACCAAAGCCAAGACCAGCACCGAGGAACTGGCCAGCGTGGCAAAGCGATGCTTGCGCCAGGAAAAATAAAAGGCCAGCAGAGATAGTGCTCCCAGTGCCAACATGAGGGCCACGCTTAGCTCCGCCATTTCTTCGTGTTCGTGGATGAGGTCGTGGCTTACCTGGGCTTCGTATTTTTCTTCCAAGATTTCTTCGGCGGCTTCCCCCGAACGGTCAACCGGAATGGTGATCAAGGCCGCAACTATGAAAGTCAGTAAAGCTGCCTGGGTAAGGCTACGATTGGCTCGGAGAAGCCCAAAAACCAGCAAAACAAGCCCAAAAAGAGCTCCTAGAATAGGGATGTGATTCAAAAGTAGGTGAATCTGTGCGCCGTTCATCTTGTTTTTTTGGCAAAAATAGCCCTCCTTTTGGCATTTTTTATACACAAAAACCTAAGGATAAAAAAAATAATGGCGGCCCGGAAGATTCAAAAGTTCAGCCTTGTCTATCGTGTGGGCGAAGCCAGGATTTTCTCCCAAAACACATCGGCTCTTTTTTGCATATTGGCTTCGTCCTGGTTCCAAAGCTCGAGGGCGTTCATGCCTTTGGCCTGATAAAAAACAAAAAGGCGATTGTTGATAATTTTAAAACACTCGACATTGGCGGCCAGCTTTTTGCCTGTTTTTCCCAGGGCGAAGGCGCACCAACCCCCGTAGGCGGGTTCGTAGCGGCTGGGGTTTTTCTTAAAACTTTCCAGATGCCGGACATTGACAAAGTGATAGGTGATTCCCTGATAAGTATGGGCAAACTGCGGTTTTCCCTTCACAGGAGCGTCCATCTCAAAATAACTCACCGGATCGTAGCCACTCAGTGCGACTTTATCCTGTAGGCAGAAATGTTTTTGGCGCTGTTGCGTCATTTTATCTTGCCCGCGCAAAGCCGGGGCCAACAGCAGAAAGGTAGCAAAGACACAAATTTGCAGACAGGCCGTATGGATACGTTTCATTTTGGGGAATGGTTTGTGCAAAGTTCAATGCAATTTTACGAAAATTAGGCCAATTAAACAAAAGGCCAAGCAGGGGGGAAAGCCCCGAGAAGCCAAATCCTCGGGAGACAGTGCCCAAAGTCTTTGCCCAAGTCTCGGGTTGGCAATTATTTAATTTCTATTTTTGTAATGTTTGTGCAGGAAAGAACAAGCCCTCATAACCGCAAATTTTTATCTCTATGAAATATATTTTTCAATACTGCCCAGTTTGTGCTGCCGACTTGGTGCCTCAGGTGGTGCACCAGGCAGAACGACTGGCCTGCCAGGCCGACCCGGCACACTATATCCATTATGACAATCCAAAGCCCGTGGTGGCGGCCATCGTAGAGTATGAAGGAGAGGTTCTCCTGGCGCGCAATGCCAAGTGGCCGCCCAATTGGTTTGCCTTGATTACTGGCTTCCTAGAAAAGGGTGAAAGTCCCGAGGAGGGTATTGTGCGTGAGGTAAAAGAAGAAATCGGTCTGGAAGCCGAAGTAAAAAACCTCGTAGGGGTATATCCTTTTCCGATGCGTAATGAATTGATAATCGCCTATCACGTGGAAGCGCGGGGCCAAGTAAGGCTGGAAGATGAAATCGCGGAGGTGAAAAAAATCCCTAAAAACGAGGTCATCCCCTGGCCTTATGCCACCGGCGATGCCCTCCGCGACTGGCTCCGGCAGATAGGCGTACTGGACAATGTGGACAAAACGCTAAATTTTCGCGCCTGAGCCAATGCCCGTGCCTATCGCTTGCGCCCATAACGGATAGGCCCGGCCCGGTCAAGCAATTGTGCGAATACAAGCGAATCAGGGCTGAGCTTGAGTATCAGGCTGTAAGTAAGGGGGCGGCCATATTCGCGAAACAGCCAAAGGGAATCGCCTCGCAACTGATAGGTATAATAAAAGAGCGTATCGAGATGACTGTCTAAAACCAAGTGAAGGCTGTCTTGAAAATACAAAGTGTGGTAAAGGTCGCGTTCGCCCGATTGCCAGGTGCCTATCAAAAGCTGGGCGGCGGCAGGATGCTGCAAATAAGACGCTTCTCTTGGGCGGCAGCCCTCCAAAGCCACTATGGCGAGCCAAGCCGTAATCTTCAGGCCCGCACTGGGTATCGAATACTTAAGCATAGCAAGCCCAAAAAAGTGAATAAGCCATTGACCAGCAAAATCTCAAACCCAAACTGGTAGCCCCAGAGCCATTCTTTTGAGTAGGTGTTCAATACAAAGGCTAAAACTGGTGCCAGCACACAGACCACGGGCACGGCTTTGTCCCAAACCCCCCGCCGGGTAAACATCCCAAAACTATACAGCCCCAGCAGGGGCCCGTAGGTATAGCCGGCGGCGGTAAATACCTGTCCTAATACATTGCTATTTGGGTAGGCATCGCTGATTTCTTTAAAAAGCAAAATGAGCAAAACCATGAACACCGAAAACCCAATGTGTACTCTCCGTACCAGCCGTGTTTGTTGGGAAGCCTCTCTTTTCTCAATGCCCAAAAAGTCGACACAAAAAGAAGTAGTCAGGGCGGCCAGGGCCGAATCGGCGCTAGAATACGTAGCGGCCACAATGCCGAGCAAAAACATAATCCCGGCAAAAAGCCCAAAATGCTCAAATGCCAGCAAAGGATACAGCGCATCGGTTTTGGCGGGCAGGGCAATGCCTTTGGCCTCGGCAAAGAGATAGAGCAAAGCGCCCAGGGTGAGAAAAGCCAGATTGACCAACACCAGCACCAGGCTAAACCAAAACATGTTTTTTGGGCATCGGCCAGGGAGCGGCAGGTCAAGTTTTTTTGCATCATATCCTGGTCAAGGCCAGTCATCACAATGGCAATAAAAGCCCCGGCCAAAAACTGCTTCCAGAAATAAGTGGGCGCTTTGATGTCCCAAACCAAGACCTGGGTATAGCCACTTTCTTGCAGGTTTTGCCAAAGCTGGCCCCAGGCCCAGCCCAGTTCTTCCCGAATAAGAAACAAACTGCTCACTACGGCTAAAAGCATAAAAGCCGTTTGAAAGGTATCCGTCCAAACGATGGTTTTGATGCCGCCCTGGCGGGTATAAACCCAGATGAGCGCAATGCTCAATACTGCCGTGAGCCAAAAAGGAATGCCTATTCCGGCAAAGCCGACCTGCAAAGCCATGGCCGTCAGAAAAAGCCGAAAAGCCGAGCCGATGCTTCGAGAAAGCAAAAAGAAAAAAGCCCCCGTTTTATAAGACCAAAAACCAAAGCGAAGCTCCAGGTAAGTATAAATAGAAGTCAGTTGTAGTTTATAATAAAGTGGAAGCAACAACAAGGCAATCACGGCATAGCCCACCAAATAGCCCAGCACCATCTGAAAATACGCAAACTGCGTGTGGAGCACCGCCCCCGGCACAGACACAAAAGTTACGCCGGAAAGCGAGGCCCCAATCATTCCAAAAGCCACCAGATACCAGGGCGATTGCCGATTGGCGAGAAAGAAAGTCTGTACGTTGGCCCCCCGGCTCGTTTGCCGGGCAATCCATAATAAAATTCCAAAATAGAGCGCAATCACGCCCAATACCAGTCCTGGACTCATTCTTTTTTGGGGGATAAGGCCGGGCAACTTTGAGGAAATTTTGGTTTTATGCCAACCAAAAGCCCTTTTGCCCAGTTGTAAATCCGGCATTTATGCCTGCAAAACTCCATTTTTTTTTCTAAATTTGCTAAACGTTTAATTTGACCCAAGTATGACCCAGGTAAAAGAACTCACCTTATTGGATGAAGAAGTAGTAACTGTGGAAGAACACAAGCTTATTGTCTTCAATGATGATGTCAATACCTTTGACCACGTCATCCAAACGTTGATTGAGGTGTGTGGCCATACGCCCGAGCAAGCCGAGCAGTGCACCTTGATTATTCATTACAAAGGCAAGTGCGTGGTCAAAGATGGTTCATTTGAGGAGCTAAAGCCAATGCGCGATGCCATTTGCGACCGGGGCATCTCCGCCGAAATTGCTTGTTGACATTTGCCACCCCGCAGTTTTACAGCACGCCATTTTTTTGTCAATTTTTTTGCTTTCAAAATTGTTATGCAGGTCTTTGCCTCCAAACTCATAGAAAATGCGGTACAAGAAATCGCCAAACTGCCCGGAATAGGCAGCAAAACGGCCTTGCGTTTGGTCTTGCACCTGCTCAAACAAAACGAAACTACTACCCTGGCCCTTACAGAGGCTTTGCGTCGGCTTCGGCAAGATATTCAATATTGTCGGCATTGTCATTTCATTGCCGACGCGCCGGAATGCAGCATTTGCCTGGCCCGGCATCGCGACCGCAGCCTGGTTTGTGTGGTAGAAAGCCCCCAAGATGTCATGGCAGTGGAAAATACGGCCCAATACCAGGGCCTCTACCACGTATTGGGAGGGGTTATTTCGCCTATGGCCGGCGTATCGCCCAGCGACCTCAAAATAGATACCCTTGTAGAAAGGGTGCAAAAAAGCGAATGTAAGGAGGTGATTTTTGCCCTCAGCCCCACGATGGAAGGCGATACCACTACTTTTTATATCACTAAGAAGCTACGCGATTTTCCCCTTAAAATCAGCACCATTGCCCGGGGTGTTCCCATAGGGAGCGAATTGGAATATGCCGATGAGATTACCCTGGGCCGCAGCATCCTCACGCGCACGAGTTATGAATAAATTTTCAGATTTTGTGCAAAAAATCCTCGAAAAAATTCAGCTATAGGCTTGTTATTCCGAATAAAATTTTGCTTTTTTGCCCCTTCAAAGCTTAAACTTATCTACATCAAAATTTTTTTTGGATGAAAGGGATAAAAATTGATAACACGGACCGCAAAATATTGCAAATTTTGCAAAGCAATGCAAAAATCACCAATGCACAGCTTTCCAAAGAAATCGGGCTTTCACCTGCCCCTACCCTCGAGCGGGTCAAAAAGCTGGAAAACCTGGGAATCATACGAAGCTACCATGCCACCTTGGACAGCGACAAGGTAGGCCTGGGCGTGATGACTTTTGTGCAGGTGTTTTTGGCCAGCCACAAAAAATCAGTGCTGGATGCCTTTATGGAAAAAATCAACAAGATTGACAATGTGGTGGAGTGCCACCACGTAACTGGGTCTTGCGATTTTATCATCAAGGTCATTTCAGAAGACATTCAATCTTATCAAAAACTGATGTTAGAAGAAATCAGTGAGATCGAAGAAATCAGCAATATGCAATCGCTGGTGATTCTTTCTACCTTCAAAGACAATAAGGTATTGCCTATTCCCTAAATCGGGATTTACTGGGAAAGCTATTTGGCCTGAAAAAGCCAGGTAGTTTTCTTTTATTTTCAAGGAGGGCTTAGTAGTTTTTCAAAAGCCGATTTTCCGCCTTTAAACACATTCAAATCCACCTTGCCCGCAATGCCATTGACCAGTCCTTGGTCGCTGTATTGCCAAAAGAGCCACGATGCCGCAGGCTGGGGAGGCCTTGTTCCGTAGCGGGCAATCCAAAAAACATAGCCCGGAAAATGCCCGGCCAGGTATTTTTGGTAGAAATGCTGATTGGAGTAAATAATAGCCCGGCAACCATAATAATTTTCTATTTCGCGCAACCACCTCTTGAGGCCCAGGCGCAGATTGGCCGGCGAAAACTTACCTGTCCGCTCAATGTCTAGCACGGGCGGCAAATCACCCGCCTCAAGTGCCACCGCCTGAATAAAATTAGCCGCCTGGCGGCGAGAGTTGACATTGGGGTCATAAAAGTGATAGGCACCCCGCCGTAGGCCCTGGCTCCGGGCCATCTGCCAGTTATAAAGAAAAAAGCGGTCGCGCAGTGAATCTCCCTCCGTAGCTTTGATAAATACAAAAGTGAGGCTATCGGCACCCAGGCGCATCTTTCTTACTTCGGCCCAATCTATTTCGCCCTGATAGCGCGATACATCAATGCCCAAAATCTTAAAATTTCCCGGAACTGGTACTCCGAAATCACTTCGCTCCCGGGTGCGGGCATCCGAATTTTTGCCCCACCAGACCGCACTCAGGCTGGGGGATAATAGCCATAAAGCTCCCGCCAGGCCCACCAGTCCGAAAGTAAAGCCAAAGGCCCAGGGATTTACTTTATTTTTGCTTGCTTTGCCCAATTTCAAATAAGGGTTGGGAGGGAAAGCACAAGGGAGCTTTACCCGGATTTGTGAATTTTTGGCCTAATTTGCACATAAATTTGAGAACAATATGCACCTGGTTGCCCTTGATTTGATTGTTTTGATTGCCTTTGTCCTTCTTTTTTTGATAGTGGGGCTTTATTACACCCGGCAGGCGGGCCAGGATACGGCCAGCTTTTTTTTGGGGGGGGCGCAACCTGCCCTGGTGGATAGCAGGGACCTCTATGGTGGCCACTACCTTTGCCGCCGATACCCCCTTGCTGGTAACCGAATTGGTCGCCAACTACGGAGTTAGCGGCAATTGGCTCTGGTGGAATGGCCTGATTGGGGGAATGATTACCACCTTTTTCTTTGCCCGTCTTTGGCGGCGGGCCAATATTCTCACGGATGTTGCCTTGATTGAATTGCGCTATGGCACTGGCCCGGCAGCCCGTTTTTTACGAGGGTTTAAGGCTGTTTATCTAGGCGTTTTGCTCAATTCGGTCATCATCGCCTGGGTCAATATAGCCCTGGGAAAGTTATTGATGGGCTTTTTTGAGGTGCCTCCACAGCATTTAGGGTGGTATTACCTGCTGGCGATGCTTTTGGTAGGGGTGTATAGCGGGCTTTCGGGCTTGCTGGGGGTGGCGATGACCGATTTTGTGCAGTTTATCACGGCGATGCTGGGCACGGTTGTTCTGGCGTTTTTGGTAGTAAATTCAGAAAAAATTGGCGGACTGGCGGGCCTCAAAGCAGCCTTGCCAGCGCAAACGTTTCAATTTTGGCCCCAGATAGATTTTTCGGGAGAGGGCTTGTTACAAACCTCACAGGTCTTGGTCATCAGCGGGGCCACTTTTTTATCTTACATAGGATTTCAGTGGTGGGCCAGTTGGTATCCGGGGGCCGAGCCAGGCGGGGGGGGCTATGTGGCCCAAAGAATGATGAGTACCCCCCGCGAGAAAGATGCCCTGAAAGCGACCTTACTTTTTCAGGTGATGCACTACGCGGTGCGCCCTTTGCCTTGGATTTTGGTAGGACTGGCCTCGGTGGTCTTGTATCCTGAATTGCCCGAAAAGGAAAAGGGCCTGGGCTATGTGTTTGCGATGCGCGATTTTTTGCCGGATGGCTGGCGGGGCTTGTTGCTGGCGGCTTTTTTGGCGGCCTATATGAGCACCATTTCTACCCAGCTCAACTGGGGCAGCAGCTATCTAATCCACGATTTGTATCAGCGCTTTGTGCATCCTCAGGCTTCGGAGCGGCAGTTGGTCCTTTTTTCAAGGCTCAGTACGCTGGTGCTGATTGTTTGCGCCTGGGGGGTTACTACCCAGATGCAAACCCTGGAAGGTGCTTTTCGCTTTATGGTCAATGCGGGGGCCGGCCTGGGGGCCGTGTTGATGCTGCGCTGGTATTGGTGGCGCATCAATGCCTGGAGTGAGCTGAGTGCTACTTTTGCCCCCTTGATAGCCTATTCGGTGGCCCTTTTTGCCTGGAAATGGGATGATACCAGTGCTTTTTTTCTGAGTATTGGTTTTACGACGCTTGTCTGGCTTTTGATTACTTTTTTGACCCGTCCGGTCCCAATGGCACAATTGCGTATTTTTTGCCAGCAGGTAGCACCTACAGGCTTTTGGCATCCTGTGTGGCGGGATTTGGGCCAAGCCCCCCCGGTCGCACAAACAGGCGGTCTTTTGGGGGCCAGTCTTGGGGCTTTGCTGATGGCCTTTGGCGCTTTGTTTACCGCCGGTGCTCTCCTGTTTTAGAATGGGCTTGGGCGGGGATTTACGGTTTGCTTTTTTGACAGGTTTGTTTATCTTGGGTTACTTTGTTCGTCAAAAAGCTCTTTTTTAAACTTGACAAGATGCAACAAGAAAGCCCTTCTTCTGTCTCCTCTTTTCCTCCGTCAGGGGTGCAAATGCCGACAAAGCTTTATTTATCCAGTCTTTTAGGGCTGTATTTTTTGCTGGGCCTCCTCAATTTGGCCGGGCAGGCTTGGGACCTGCCTGTACTCTCTTTTGGTCTAAACCTTTTTTGATGCCTGTTCTGGGGCTTTATTTTTGGCTGGGGATGGCTCCGCCCCGGCCCAGGTGGTCTTTTTGGGTTTTATTGGCTTTATTTTTTAGCACCGGGGGGGATGTAAGCCTGCTTTTTGCCCATCAGTCCGATTTGTTTTTTATGCTGGGGCTAGGCAGTTTTTTGCTGGGGCATCTGGCATATTTGGGGGCTTATTCGGGGGCCGTGCAAGATTTGGGCAAAAGTCCCCTGCTGCGGCGCAAACCACACGCCATTACCCCTTTTCTGATTTTTTCTATGGGTCTTTATGCCTGGCTTTGGCCGCATTTGGGCGATATGCAGTGGCCCGTATTTGCTTACACGGGCGTGATTATTATCATGGCATTGCTGGCCCTCAACCGATGGGGGCGCACAGGTTTTCCTAGCTTTTATCTTTGCTTTGGGGGGGCATTGCTTTTCCTGATTTCGGATTCGCTTATTGCCTTAGACCGTTTTGCAGGCATTATTCCCCGGGGCGGATTTTTCGTGATGTTTACCTACATTTTGGCCCAGTTTGGCATTGTGCAGGGACTTTTGGTACATACTTACCTTCAAAACAGCCAGGAGGGTGTATTTAGAACAAATTGAACTACAAAATTTCAAGAATTATGCTTCGCTCTCCTTGCACTTTACGCCGGGTATTCAGGCCCTGGTAGGCGAAAATGGCAGCGGAAAAACCAACCTGCTCGATGCCATTCATTATCTTTCCCTGACAAAGAGCGCCTTTAACCCCATTGACCAGCAAAATATTCGCCACCATGAAGGATACTTTACAATTAAGGGTGTTTTTAAGCGAGAAAACTCCCCGGAAACGGTGTTTTGCGGCTATGAGAAAGCCCGGAAAAAAATCATCCGCCACAATGAGCTAACTTATGAAAAGGTAAGCCAGCACATTGGCCGTTTTCCGGTCGTGATGATTGCCCCCCAAGACCAAGACCTTATCCTGGAAGGCAGCGAAGCCCGGCGGCGCTTTTTTGACAGTGTCATTGCGCAAATAGATGCCGAATATTTGCAAAATTTGCTGCATTATCAATATTATCTTCAGCAACGCAACGCCCTCCTCAAAACTTATTATGAACAAAGGCAATGGGATGAGGACCTTTGCCAAACGTATGATGCCGGGATGCTGCATTTTGGGCAGAAGATTTATGCTCGAAGACAGCACTTTTTGCAGGATTTTCAGCCCTTTTTTCAGTCTCAATATCAGCAACTGGCCGGGCAGAAAGAGAGCCCCCAGCTTTCTTATCATTCAGATTTTGGCCAGACCGACATCGCCCAGGCTTTTATAAAAGCCCGCGAAGCAGACCAGCGCCTGCAAAGAACAACCGTAGGCATTCATCGCGATGATTTTATCTTTCAGTTGGAAAGCTACCCGCTCAAAAAATTTGGCTCCCAAGGGCAACAAAAGTCTTACCTCCTGGCCCTGAAGCTGGCCCAGTTTGCCATTGTGAGGCAAGAACTCGCCCTCAAACCTATCCTTTTATTGGATGATATTTTTGACAAGCTGGATGATGCCCGGATGCAAGCCCTCGTGGAAATGGTGAGCCAGCAAACTTTTGGACAAATATTCCTGACCGATGCCCGACCCGAACGTAGCCTAAGTGTGCTGGCGGCACTTAATACGGAAAAGCAAATGTTTTTTATCCAACAGGGTAAACTCAATAAAACACAAATTTTTTAAAAACACAAGGGCTTTGAAACCCAGTGAGCAGGTTTGAGAAACCCGTTTCTGCAAAAAACGACAGATTTTTTACATAAAAATCTCTTAGTTTTTGAAAAAAAACGGAAAAAATAAAGAAAAAGCCCGTTTTTTTATTAAAAAAGTGCATTTTTTTTGTATCATTGAAAATTAAAAAAACCAGGCTTGGAAATATTTTTATTCCTGATTTTAGTGAGCCTGACTCTGTGCGTAATGGAAAAAGTCTATGCTTTAATTAAATTAAGGCATTCTTTCCAAACCTGCGGCTGGATTTGTCAGACTCAAGGGATTCAATCTTAATGAAAAAAATTAGTATGGATGATTTTACCCATGTAGAGAGCTTCTTGCCCGTCAAAGAAGTAAAAGATAATTTGCGGAGATATTGGGAAAATGAGCTGATACAGTTTACCCTGCGCCCTTACTTAAAAAAATGCCTGGCAAACCTGCCCAAAGGGCAAGGACTTCGGATTTTGGAAATCGGAGTTGGCCCCCGGGATGCTTACCGCCTCCTTACCCAAATCCCGGCCCAGGCCTCTTCCTTAGACCTGGACGTGGAGTATGTAGTGCAGCCCGGACAAATTAGCCTCTATCTGGGCATAGACCCGGAGTATGACTGGGTGGAGCGCGCCAATGAAATTCACCGCTATGACAAGAGAGTAAGGTTTATCCGCGCCGATTTTGAGCGCGGAATAGGCATACTCAAACAGGCCGAAGCCCCTTTTGACCTCTATTTTTCAAAATTTGGCAGTCTGTCCCAACTTCACGAAGACGCACTCAAGCGCTTTCTTATCGACACCTGCGAGCATGCCCGCCCGCATAGCTTATTGTTTCTGGATTTTAAAGGGGAATATGCGGTGCGTAATCACTCCCTGGAATACACCAAATGTTGGTCTGCCAGAGCGATACAAAGCCTTCTCGAGGAAGTGAAAGCGGAAAGCGGAGTGGGCCTAAAGACGCTCAAAATATTAGACCGCACGCTTTTGGTCGGCTATCCGGACGAAGCTGAGCAGCCCAAAGCCCTGAATATGCGCAAAGCCGTCAACCGACTTTTACAAAAAGATGTGCGTACGGATTTGAAAAGCCTCCTTGTCCCGCCTCATTTTGGCCAAGCACTTGCAAAACAATCCGTGCGGGAATTTTTTCATTACCTGGGGACTTGCTGGAATATCCTGGTGCAATATGCCGAGCATCGGCTTCAATGCGAAACGCCCCCACAGCATGTAGCTTCGTGGGAGCAGATGCCCCCTTCACTACAGTTTGGCTTGCTCACCCTGGACCGTATCATTCGCGATACCCAGTGGATGGCCTATGGCGACCGGCGCGCTAATTTGATAGAACCGCATCTGGCTTATGCCCTTCGAAGCCTGGAGTATGAGTTGCAGGTCGGTCTGGGCTGTGGCGAAGATTTGTGTGTGGTGCTGGAGGTGCAAGCCTGAAGTCCATGCTCGAGGTCCGAAACTTACGCAAAAATTATGGCACGCAAACAGCCGTAGAGAATGTCTCTTTTTCGCTTTCGCCGGGCGAAAAGCTGATTTTGCTGGGCACAAGTGGCAGCGGCAAAACCACCACCCTCAAAATGATTAACCGGCTCATAGAGCCAAGTGCCGGGCAAATTTGGTTTGACAACCAGGATGCCCGGCAGCAAAACCTGAACACCTGCGCCAGCAAATGGGCTATGTTATCCAGCAAACGGGCCTTTTTCCTCATTTTACGGTGGCCCAAAACATTGCTTTACTTCCTAAAATGAAGGGCTGGCCCCGCGCTAAAATCAATGCCCGAATTGATGAACTGCTCTCAACTCTAGGGCTGCCTCCGGAGGAATTTCGCCCCCGCTTTCCGGATGCCCTGAGTGGAGGTCAAAAACAACGCATTGGTATTGCGCGGGCTTTGGCCATTGACCCCCCCTTTTGCTCATGGACGAACCCTTCGGGGCCTTAGACCCCATCACCCGTCGGCAGATTCAACACGATTTTAAAACCATCGAAAGCCTGGTTGGCAAAACCTTAGTGATGGTAACGCATGACGTGGGCGAGGCTTTTCTGATGGGGCAGAAAATTTGCCTGATGGACAAAGGCCGGGTGCAGCAATACGGAACTCCCAAAGAACTGCTTTTTCAACCAGCCAATGATTTTGTACGCGAATTTTTTAAATCTTCCCGGTTTCAGCTTGAACTTCAGGTGGTTAGCTTAGAAGACCTCTGGGATTTTTTTCCTTCCCGGGCGGCTCAGGTCACCGATGGGGCCGAAAGTTGGCCAGTGTTTCCTGCCCCACAGGATGTCTGGTCAGTTTTGGAAATACTCACAGGGGTAGCCAAGCCTTGTTTTTTAATAAGAAAAAGCAACAACTTGTTCCGATTTGCTTCGCGGGAGGCACTTTTGCCCGCTTTTCAGGCCTGGAAAAAACAGTTTGGCTCGTTTTAATCTTTGCCGGATTTTCCAAAAAAAAAAAGACAATCTCTTGCAGATTGTCTTTCTCCTGATTTGGGTCTAATCTTCTTTAATTCTCAACGTGGGCAGCCGTGTTCTATCATCTCAGCAGCGGGTTTGTAGCCCAGCTCGAGGGCCTGATGCCAATCTTGGCATGCCGTTTCTGGGTCGCTCATCGCAAAATAAGCCGTTCCCTTTCCAAAATAAGCTTTGGCCAGTTGGCGATTGATTTTGAGGGCGGCTTCAAAATCCAGGATGGCTCCCTGGTAGTTACGCAGTTCCATTTTTTGCTCACCTCTTTTGAGAAAATCATCAGCAGTGAGGGGGTTCTGCATCATTGCTGCCCCGAGCGTGGCCTCATTTCTGGCCTCGGGCGCAGTATTGCGTGTGCCACAATATTTCTCTATTTTCATACAGGCTTGAGGATGGCTTAAAGAGGCCGCTTGCCGCCAGTCTTCGCAAGCCTTGTCAATCTGGCCCAAGCCTTCATACACCAGGCCGCGGGTGTAGTGGGCGGCGGCCATACCAGGGTGTAGATGAATGGCCTTGGATAAGTCGGCCAGGGCTTCGCGGTATTTTTTCAAAGCAAAATATAAAGCTCCCCGGCTGGCAAATGGCTCGGCATCCTGAGGGGCCATAGTAATGGCGCGGTTAAAGCTCTCAAGGGCTGCCTCGTATTCCTGCAAGAGGTATTGTACGCTGCCCAGGTTATGATAGGCTTTGCTGAAAGAAGGATCCTTTTCTACGGCTTTTTGGTAATCAGCCCGGGCCAGGGCATACTGATGCTGGCCAAAGGCCTGGTTGCCCAACCGGAAAAAATCTTCGGCACTTTGAGCCGAGACGCTCAAAGACAAAGTAATGGCCAGAACAAAAAAGAGTGTCCAAAAAACCAGTTCAATACGAAATAGCTTGTTCATTGTGTTTGAATTTTTTTTCATCTATGTTTTTTCCCGAAGATGTCATTTTCTTGTCTAAGAGATGTTCCAAAAACATACCAAGTAAGATTTCGGGGAAATATGACAAAATTCAAACGTGTAAGTATCTGTAAATGAGGTTTTTGAAACGATACGGTTTGAAACCAACAAAGCTAATTTTTCTCAAAAGGGAAATATATTACAAGTTTGGGAATCATTTTTTCTCCAATCTGGCTCTTTGTAAGGATACCACCGGATAGGTTCTTACTGGGGGAATATCCTCTGATTCCTTACCTCCGGTCAAGGCACTCAAAGCCATTTTTGCGACCGCGTTTTCAAAGAACAGCGATTCCCCTTCTAGCCGGTAGATTGTCTGAATGAGATTGCCCTGCACCTCAAAAAAGCTGATAAGGGTTTGCTGTGTAAAAAAGGCGGGCAAGACAATCGAGTTGAGTTCATCGATGAGATACTGGCCCTTGTGCGCGTTCCGGGCTTTGAGGGCATAATTGCGCACCTGGGCTGAATCGCCCTGGCCGTAGCGAATTTGCCATTGCCAGGTATTGGCCGTGCTAGCTTCAATATGCAGGGCCACAAAAACCTGCATCACTGGTCCACGGCCATTGTCTATGGTCATTTGGCCTTGCCAGTGCCCCAGCCAGGCTTCCGGGATTTGTATGGTGAGAGAATCCTGGCCCTGAGCTGGGAGTAAAGTGAGAAGAAAGTAACAAAACAAGCCTGACAAGGCGGGTTTGCCAGTAGTGATTTTAGGAGCTTTCATACAGGGTTCGTTTTAAAAGCAAAAAACCTGTCCCGAAAATCGGAACAGGTCTTAAATATAAGCACTAGCTACAGACTTAAAGCACTACTCTAGGGTGCTTTTTTGCTCACTGCCTTCTTTGGCCTGGCTAGCCACAACGGGGGCTAGCTTGGCCGCTGCCTGCGCAATGGTTTCGGCGGTGGGCAAGAAAAGTTCGTGGGGCACACTGACACTCATCAAGTTCACACTGGCTTCGTTAAACTCTGCCAATAATTTTTTTGACTGGCGATGATAATTCATTACCATTTATTAAAGCGGTTTGAATCGTCAAAAGTAGCCTGCGTACTTTGATTAATCTTGATGATTTCAACAAAATCGCCCTGGGCCGTGGCCCTCAGAAAGTGAGTAAGGGCTTTGGCTTTCTCGAGATACTCCAAGTTTCCATTGTGGCCGCCCACTTTTTGCAATTCGGCCAAGGCTGTTTCGGCTTCGGCGATGAGGGCACTGCGGGATTTTTCCATTGATTCAATCTGCTTCTTTTTCATTGCTTCAAAAAACACCTTGCCATGTTCAGAAACACGTGCATAAGCCTGGAAAACTTTCCGACAGTGTGCATTTACGGCGGCTACTTCACTAAACAGGCAGAACACCTTATTTTCTTCACGGGCCAGTTTGTGCGTACGGTCAAACGTCTTTTGTACTTTGACAAATTTCTTACCCGCTTCAATCAATTGGGATTCGGCTTTGGCCAACAGCGAAAAGTAAGCTTCCATTTCTGCAATCGGGCTTTGTTTTGAAAGCTCAGTAGCCTCGGCGGCTTTGAGGGCCACCTGATAAGTTTCCTTGTAAAGGCCAAAGACTTCGATGGCAGCTTCTTTGAGCGTATTATCGCCAGAAAAGCTGGGCATTGCTTCTACTTTGGCAATGGCAGCTTCCAGATGCTGCACAATTTGCTTGCGCTCCGCTTCATTTTGGCGGGCTTTGTGGTCGTGCAAAGATTTTGAAATGTAGGCAATGTTTTCGTTCACCACCAGGGCCTGCTCTGCCAAGATATAATCCTGATAGGCTTTGGCATTGTCAAAATTTTGGGCTTTTAAGCCAAAGGCACTGATGAGCAGCGCGAGGGTAAGGGCAAGTTTAATCTGAATCTTTTCCATAGTAACAAGTGTATTTAATGGCTCGGTAATTTTTTTTAAAGGCAAAAAATTAAGGTTTGAATAAAAATAAATTCTTCGTGGGGTGTCAGTTTTTGCCCTTCCGAATTGTCCACCAAGCCTGAATCTGCCAGAATCATAGCCGGGTAGGGCCGGTTAATGTTGGTTCCAAAAGCTAAATGCAGACTTGATTTCATAATCGGGTAATTTTTTACTGAGAATTTGACAAAGTATGTACCAGTGCCAAAAATCTTACAAGGTAGGAAGACCATAGAGATACAAAAACTTGATTTTAGCCGAAAATCAAGGTTTTTGAAAGGAAAGGGAAGGTGTAAGACTGAGAAGCCAAAAAAGCAGAAGAGGTGGTTTTCGTTTTATTTTGGAAATAAAGTTTCAAAATTGGAATTAGGCGGTTTTTCTTACATTCCGAGCGCCTCAGGGGGCGGGGATGGGTGGGGCTTCACTTTGCTCACGGAGGCGTTGTTCAACCAATTTTTCAAAATCACGATTAAGCTTTTTGACCTCTTTGGTGATGCGTCGTACTTCGGCGGGGCTGCTGGGCCGGGTTTGCTGGGCCAGGGTGTCGGCGCGGGTTTGTAGTTCTTGCTGTAGGTTTCGGTACACTTTTTCTTCCTCGGGGTGGTTGGCCGCAACGACCTTAGACAAAGTATCGAGCTTTTGGGCATTTTTTTCAATGATTTCTGCCACACGGTTGGGCGCCAGGCTGCCAGCATTTTCTTCCAAGAAATTATTGCTTTGCTGGATTTGGTAGAGGGTACTAACCCGGTAATTTTCCAGCCGGAGGGTATCCAGGTTTTGGCGCAGCAGGGAGTTATTACGAATGGCAGGCAGGCCAAAAACACCCACCACCACCACACAAAGCAAGACTAGTCCCATAAACATACGGATCGTGCCCAGGATTTCGCGGCGGGGGCGGGCTCGTTTTTGCTCGCCCGCAATCAGGCTATAGGTCATAAATATCAGCAAAAAGGCCAGCCCGGAAAGGCCATAGCTCAGGATTTTAATGACATCAAAACTTTCCATTTTTGTATAGATTTATGCCTTAAAATTAGCAAACAAATTATATCCGGGTTTGAAAAATATTCCTTTCTGGTTCTTGGTTTTTTGGGGGGTGGGCTGGGTAGTGTCTGCCGTTTTTGGCTTAGTCATTGGGTAAATGCGCATCTTCGCTGGGCAAAGCTTCCCTGGGGCACGCTCACGGTCAATGTGATAGGGTGCTGGCTGATTGGGTTAGTCTTGGCTTATTTGGAAAAACAAGCCCATCCACGTCAAGAATGGGCTTTACTTTTGACCACTGGTTTTTGTGGCGGTTTTACCACCTTTTCCGCCTTTGCCTTTGAGCAGCAAATCTTACTTCGCCAAGGTTTTGGGTTTGGCCTTTATGTAGGCCTGAGTCTGATTTTGGGACTGGGGGCCGTGTATGCGGGTATCTGGCTGGGGCAAAAGGTCTAATTTTCCAGCTTTTCTTGCTATATTTGCCCCTACAAGAGGATTTCAGTATTTTTCAAACCATTCCTGACCTCTTTTTCTTTCAAACTTAACCCCAAAAAGATGGTTTACATTTGTAGAAAAGAGCATTTCAATGCGGCCCACCGGCTTTTTAACCCCCAGTGGTCAGAAGCAAAAAATCAGGAAATCTTTGGAATCTGTGCCAATCCCAATTTTCACGGCCACAATTTTGAACTGGTGGTTACAGTCAAAGGCCGCCCCAACCCGGATACGGGCATGGTGATGGATATGAAAAAACTGGGCGATTTGATAAAAAGTGCAATAGTGGATAAACTTGACCACAAAAACCTGAACTTGGACGTGGATTTTTTGGAAGGCAAAATTCCCAGTTGCGAAACCCTCATCGTAGAAATCTGGAATATTCTAGAGGCCCCTATCCGACAACTTGGCCCAGGACAATTGCATCGTATCCAGCTCTTTGAGACCCCCAAAAATTTTGTGGAATACTACGGCGAAGTATAAAGGCCACCTCCTTTTTAACGGGGCGATGCAGAGGGTTTACTTATTGATACAATCTTTGAGAATGAGTGTTTTTAGGCCAAAAAATCCATAATAGCCACCACAATCTCCTCGGCTCCTGTGCCATAGAGCATTGTTTGGTGGTTGCCCACCACTTCTACGTACTGACAGTTGGGCATCATTTCTACCGTCTCGATGGCCAATTCTTTGGGCAGAAGAGGGGCACCAAGGCTATACACACCCGTAGCATTGACAAGAATAGCGGGCTGATGAACAGTTTTAAGGTAATCTACCCAGGGTTCGCCCAAAACGGCATTGACAGCTTCAAAGATATTTTCGGGACGGGGGCGTGGTTTTACTTGGCCATTTTCCAGCATTTCCACATCGGCGTGATAATAACTGAGCATGGCATCATCCCAAAAATCGAGATAAGGAGCTTGTTTTACTTTGTCCAGATAGGCATCAAAAGAAGGATAGATTTGCCCCAGGCGGCTCAGACTAGGGGCCAGCATTTCGCGGGTGTTGGGGTGCATTTGGGCCGCCGCATCCAGCAAGACCATCTTCTCGACCCGCGCCGGGTAGTGAATGGCCAGATAGAGTGTAAGCAAAGCCCCGAAGGAGTGCCCGCCAATCACCGCTTTTTCAATCTTTAAGTTGTCCAAAAGGCCCAAAATATCCCGGGCGTGGTCGGCCATCGTATAGCCTTGCGCGGGTTGGTCGCTCAGGCCGCGGCCCCGCAGGTCAATGGAAATGACCCGAAAACGAGGACTAAGCCCGGCCTCAATCAGGCCATCAAAGGCATGGGCGTTTGCCGTGAGGCCATGCATGAAAATCAAAGTAGGGGCATCTCCTTCAAAATCAAGGTAATGCAATTGTATTTGATTGGTTTGTATGAATTGTGCCATTTCGCAAAAAGGCTTAGGTGAATGAACTTGCAAAAAATCAAAAGACCAGCTTTGATTACTATCTCTTCAAAAATAAGGACGAAATTCAAATTTTTTTTAGAAATGGCCATTTTTTGGCTAAAATCTTGCTTCCATAGCCATACAAAAGTAGGATTTGTGTAAGGCAAAAACATCTTATTTTTTTACCAATGACCCCTGTCAGAGGCGATTTCCTACCTGGGTCAGACACCAAATAAAAGCAATACATACTGGATTTTTTGAAGGCTAAGCTACATTTAGCCAAGAAAATTGCTATCTTTGTTATTGTCTTTTTTTATTTTGACCCTTCAAAGACAAGGGCTTTACTATCGCAAAGGAAATTATTGGCAGAATGCGTCATTTTGTTATTATCACATTTTTCATTTTCATTGATTTTTTGATGGCAGGCGCGCGGCCGCTTTTGGCCCAACGCGATGAGCCATACTATGAAGTGTTGTACCTGAACTGGAAAAACGCTTTTGATGCCGAAGTAAAAGCCCGCACCGCCGCTAAACTCTCTTTGTACTTGGTGAGCATAGACCCTGCCCTGGCTTTGTCCTATGCCCGCGAAGCTTTTGAAAATAGCCAAAGCATTGACGACGAAACGCTAAAAGCGGGGGCTTTGCTGGCCCTGGGCAAAGCCGAAATAGAACAGGCGCAGCGCAATAGCGGCATACAAAAACTCAAACAAGCCCTGGCCCTGGCGCAGACCCTCCACAACGTGTGGCTGGAAGCCGAAACCCTCAACGCCCTGGCCCGCATAAAGCTTATAGAGAATCGGAAAGCGGCCTATGCTGACGTGATGAAGGCCCTCCAGCTCTCAGAGAGGCATCAATTGGGGCTTTGCCAGGCAGAATCTTATCTAATACTAGGCGATTGGCTTCGTCTCGACAATCCGCAGGATGCATTAGGGCAATACCAAAAGGCTTTTGAGATTTATCAAAAAGAAAACCAAACCGAAGCCCAAATCAATACCTTGCAAAAAATGGCCGAAACCCAACTGACTTATCGGGAAGACGGGAGGGCGGCACTTCAAAACTGGCAACAAGCCATCAAACTGGCCGAAAGCACGAACCATCCCCGCTTGCTGGCCCACAGTCTCAATGGGCAGGCCCTGCTCAATGCCAGTGCCCTGATGCAATACAAAGCTGCCCTCCAATCTTATTTTCAAGCCTATGTCATTGCTCAGGAATACGACTTTCTCCTGAGGGGGGCTTCGCTGGCCACTTCCCTCAAAGGCATTGCGAGCTGCTATGCCGCCCTGGCCCGGCAAGCCCGCCAAAAAGGAAATGAAGAGGAAAAACGCGAGTATGAGCAGAAATTTAAAACCTACCAGCAGTTATTTGTCGATTTGGAAAATCTGAACGGCAATGTGGCACTTTTTAAGCAAAAACAAAAGGCTGAAAATCAAAGACGCTACCAAACGGCCAGCCCCATTGTTTCGCTACCTGCGAACGAAAACCGGCTTCGGGAAATTAAAAATGAGAAAAACGCCATCGAGAACCAAGCCCGTAAAAACGAAATCTCGGTTTTGGAAGCCTCCCGCCAAAAGGCAATTTTGCTCAAAGAAGAAGACAGTCTTTTTTTATCTCTCACGAATAAAGATGAACTTATCAGCCGTCTTCAGCGTGAGCAGTCCGAAAAAGATGCCCAGATTGAAGTTTTGAGCCGCGATGCTCAGCAAAAAGAGCTGGAAATCAACCAGACCTACCAACAACGCAATTATTGGCTTTTGGGGATTTTTCTGCTTGTTTTGGGGTCGGGTTTGTACTTGGCCTACCACCAGAAACGTTTTCGCCGTCAACTGGCCGTTCAAAAATCATCCTTTAATCAACAGAAAGAACGCATTAACCGTCAGGAAGTATTGGTGCGGGAGCAAGCCACACTTATAGAACGCAAGGAAGAGGAATTGGTCTATGCCCTGGCTAAGCTAGATGATGCCAAGCTTGACAACCGGCTGATGGCCGAAATGATGAAACAAGAAATGGTGCCCCTGCTTTCGGCTTACATCGATAAAAAAAATGTCCCCTCCGAAAATACTTACCTGGCCCAGGAAGGCCAAAAGCTGGTTTACCTTTTGCAAAGTATGTATGCTTTGCAAAACCAAGTTGGCCCCCTGGTGATGCTGGCCGCTGATTATTCTCTTTTCAAAATAGCCCGCAAAGCCTGGGAACAGTGCAATTCCTTGTTTAAGGAAAAAAATATGCTCTTTGTCAATCAAATAAGACCTTTTTACTATGCCTTTGGAGAGGAAGCTCGGCTAATGGAGGTTTTCTTGTTTTTATATTACAACAGTTTGCATTATGCCCCAGCAGGCGGATTTGTGCAACTGGAAGCTGACCAAATCTATCAAGGAGGGAAAAAATTTATTAAAATCACATATACCGACCCAGGGCCAGCCATTGCTGCCGATTTGCAGTCGCTGGCTTTCGAGAAATTTAGCCCCGAAGAAGCCCGACCCCTGGCCCTCACGATGCCTTATCTGCGGCGGGTCATAGAACAACACGGCGGACAAATCGCCTTGCAAACTAATCGGGAAGAAGGCTTTCAGGTAATTTTCACCTTGCCCGAGGCCCAGGAAGTGTTTGTGTAAAGACGGGCCTTCATCGGCCTTTCATGCAGGTAATTTACTACCAGCTATCCCTCCAGACCATAAGCCAAAAATAGTTTCTATCTTTAAGCAGATTTTTATCTTTGAGGCTTCAAAAGCATCTAAAAAAAAGCGGCATTGCCCAAGAGTTATGCCGCAATCACATCAACTGTATGAAAAGTAATTATTTCTGGGGTCAATGGGAGCCTTCCTATCGCCTGGCCTATTGGCTTATGCTCGGCGTTTTTATAATGAGTATAGTTTCAAGCTTGGTTTTGTATTACACAGGCCCGGATTGGTTTTTCGGCTGGCAAACAAACACCCAACTGGAAGGACTAAAGCTTAAAGTGGCCGATGTGCATTTGGGGGCTTTTCAAATCCCGATTGAAACACCTTTGTATTTAGTAGAAACCCGTTATGAAGCAGCCCCCCTGCGGCCCCCTCATTGGGCTTTTGGGCCTTTGGGGGCGGCATTTTGCTGGTCTTTACCCTCTTGCTGGCCGTTTTCACGGAGCTAAAGTCCTGGTTTTATGGCCTGGCAATGGGCCTGATGGCCTTGTTTTTGGCCACTTTGGGCCTGGATTACCTCGGTTTGTGGCCAGCTATGCCCAAAGGTGTTTTGACGGTGGGGCTGGTGGGCTACCTGGCTTTGAGCTTTCTCTTTCAATCTTTTTGGACGCAGGTGGCCTTTGGTTTGCGTTGGCTGGCTTTTGTGTTTTTGACCTTTGTTTTTGGGCTGGTGATTGCTTACCGAAGCGGGCTAGGGGCTCCGGTGGCCTTTTTGAGCAATTTTGGGATGCTTGTGCCGATGGGAATCACCCTTTTGTTTATATTTATGACGGCCCACGAAGTCATACGGGGCATTTGGTATGGGCTGGTGCGTTATAATCCGGAGGGGGGGCGCAGCAATCTTACCCACTTTAGCATTCTCTCACTCATCTACCTTGGCAACCTGGGCCTTATTCTGGCCGAGCGTCGCCAGTTCTGGATTTCGGGTTTTTACACCATTGACCTGATATGGTGGCTGGCTTTGGCCGCCGTGGTGGGCATAGGGGGCTTTCGGCAACGCAATCGGAGTACTTACCTGCGTCTGGCTTTTCCTTTTGCGCCGGTAGGTGCTTTTGTATATCTAGGCCTGGGAACGGTGGCCTTCCTGACGATGTCCTTTCACTTCGCCAATGCCAATGATGCTTTTGTAGAGATGCTGAGCGATGTCGTTTTATATAGTTATCTGGGCTTTGGTTTTGCTTTTATGGCCTATTTGCTTAGCAATTTTTGCCCCGGTGATGGCCGAGCCTTCTCCACTGGACGAAATGGTGTATGAAGGCAAATTAGTGCCCTATTATATGGTCTATTA
>JAAUUB010000170.1 GCA_012031215.1 Microscillaceae bacterium
TCCTTTCGGTTATAATCTAAGCGGTGGTTTTGGAGGCTTGTTTGTGTATGACCAAACCGGGCCCATCAGCCGGATTATGTTTCTCTTTCTTATGCCCTGCATTTTCCGATTTCTGACAAGTTGAAGGCTTCTTTGGGCTTGCAAGGGGGTTTTATCCAGTATCGCCTGAACAATGACGAATTGGTGCCTGACCCCATCAATGGAGGGTTGGACCCCGCTGTTGGCACAGGCGTATCTACCTCCCTATTGCCCGACCTGGGTGCCGGGGCTTTTGTATATTCTGATAAGCTATATGTAGGGTTTTCAATGAGCCAGTTGTTGGGCAGCGAGCTTTCTTATTCGGATGTGGAAATCGGTCCGCAAAACAAATTATTGCTGCACTATTTCCTCACCGGGGGCTACCGCTTTGCGCTTGGCACGGGCAAATGGTCTTTTATTCCTTCGGTGCTGGTCAAGTTTCTGGAGGCTTCCCCCGCTTCGGTTGATTTCAACGCCCGCCTGGCCGTTGACTTGAATGACATCAATCATCTCTGGTTTGGTATGAGCTACCGCTATGATGATGCCCTGGCCGGGATGTTAGGTTTGAGCATCAACCGGCTTCTGGATTTGAATTATTCATTTGACTATACGACTACCAAACTGAATAATTTTAACTCCGGCACCCACGAAATTACCTTGGGTTTGCGCATTCCCGGTCGCTTGATAGAGTCATATCCCCACCGCTTATTTTAAACCAAAAGCATTGAAAAAGATGAAAAAATATTTTGTCTGTCTATTGTTCATCGGCCTTGGGCTGTTGGGGAATCCCTCCTCGCTTTTTGCCCAGCTCGAGGTCAAGCTCAATCGCCTGCCCGAAACGGTCAACTCCGCGTTTGATGAACTGGCTCCGATTATCTCGGGCAACGGAAAATCTTGTTTTTTGTGCGTGGCAATCACCCCGAAAACCGTGGCTACCATCTCAAAATAATGACCAGTCCTCCCGCACCAAAAAAGAGATTCGGAGACAAAAGCGCCCGGACCAGGATATCTGGTATTCGGAGTATGTGAATGGGGCCTGGACCCCCGCCAAAAACCTGGAATTTCCAATCAACGGAGAGGAATTTGGGGTGATTTGCGGGACTAACCACGAAGGAACCAAGATTTATCTGACCCACCGTGAGATTGATGTACGTCGTAACGATACCTTATACTACTACGGCCCGGCTCCTGGAAAAACAAGCCGATGGCACCTGGAGCGGTCTGCAGCCCATTCAGGTAGAAGGCCTTAGCGAAATGGAAGCTGCTCCCGACCAAAGCCACTTTTATTTTCATCTCTCTTTCGATGAGCAGCATCTTTTTCTTTCTTATCATCCCAAAGGAGGGGAGAATGAAGAAGATTTATTTTACGCCAAAAAGCAAGGCAATGGTTTTGCCAAGCCCGTAGCCCTCACTAGTCTCAATTCCTTAGGCTACGAAACCGCCCCTTTCCTCTCCAAAGATGGACGAAAGCTCTATTTTGCCAGTAACCGGGACGACTTAGAAGGAAATAATGCCGATATTTATGTGAGCGAGCGGCAGGGCAATGACTGGACAAAGTGGTCGGCCCCTCAAAAGATGGATGGGCCCTATGAAGCCCTCAATTCGGGTAAGTTTGATGCCTACTTGGTTTTGCACAACGAAGGTGATATTGAAAACTTTGGCTTTTTTGCCTCCAATCGCGACGCCCGGATGGCGGACATTTATGCGTTTGACCTCATCCGGCGCTATAACCTGGAAGTATTGGTGGTAGATGGAAGAACCAATGAGCCTTTGAAAACCACCATCGGCCAACTCACCAAGAGCGGAAATCTGCAAAATCCTAAAACAAGCGATGGGCAGAAATTTAATTATGCTTTTGAAGGGCCGGGGGTCTTGGGTGAATATAGGTTTGTTGCCGATGCCACAAATTACCGGGATACCATCATTAGTTTTACTATTGCTCTAGAGGAGTATCAGAAAAAGGTAATTGTGCCCTTGTTTCGGGAGAAAAAGATTGAGGATATAACGGTTCCTGAATTTACCGTTTATTATGAGTTTGACCGTTTTGATAAGATTTACACCTATCCAATAACCCCCCAAGACAGTTTAGATTTATTGGCGCAGGGAATTCTTGCTTCGGAAAAACTGGCACTGATGAATAAATTTGATTCATTGAAAAGAGCTCTAGAGGCAAATCCGGCGGAAAAGATATACCTGCGGGGGCACGCAGACTTTATCGGGAATACGGATAAAAATATCATTTTATCTAAAAATCGGATTAATACAGTGCGCAAGTTTTTGCAAAGCCTGGGCATTCCCAATGACCGCATCCGGGAAGACTTGGTGGTGGCCCTGGGAGAAGGCGAATCAGTGCAAGATGCCGATGACGTAACGCGGGCTTCTAACCGCAAAGTAGAAATCTTCCGCGCCGAAAGAAGCGGTCGGGAAAATCCGAATCCCTGATAAAAATCTTGGGAATTTCCCATGGGTGTGTGTTTGTAGATGAAGTAGCCCCGGGGCCTTGCGGTCTCGGGGTTTTTGCTGAAGGACAGATTGTGGCGGCACGTATTTGCCCAGTCTAAAAACTTTTTGCCCTTAAAGCAGTAATACTAAGATAATTAAATAGCTTTTCTCTCCTATGTTGAAACTGGTATTGTGTGTACTTTTGTGTACAGCCTTTGGGCTTGCCCAAGCCCAGGAAAATCCGAATGAGCAAGGGGCTACTGGCCTGGGAGAGGATTCTTTGCCCTCTCTGGAAGACAAGGCAAGAGAAAAAAATACCTATTTTCTGGCCCTGGAAAGGGGGGGGCAACAAGCGCATCCGTTTTTATCGGGGACAATCCCTACAGGCTTTTTCCACCAAGACCCCTTGCGCTATCGGCTGCAATTGGAGGGGATTGGTCCGGATTATATTGTGGCCCGCGAAACCCAGATTCCGTTGTCTCGCATTGCCTCGGTGGTCATTCAATACGAAAGGCCCCTTATTCGTCAGGCGGCGACTTATTTCCCAATAGCGGGCCTGGGCTATTTCTTGCTGGATATGGTCAACCCGCTTTTCTCCAACCAGGAAGCTTTTTCGCCCTCGCGGGGCACTTTCATTACTTCCGGGGCCTTGGTTTTGGGAGGATTGGCCATGAATCTGTTCAAAAAGCGCCGCATTCGTCTGAATGAACGGCGCTATCTGAAAAGCATTCCCGAATATTTTAAAAAAAAGGTTTAGACACTGGAAGCAATGGCATCCAGAATGGTTTGGTAATCTACCTCACCCAGGCCTTGTCCGGCTTTTGAAGGGTACTGGATGGTATTGTCCCAGTGGTTGGCAATATCAGTCCAGGCGTAGGCATCCGGGGAGTAAATAATCAACCTTTTGGCGGAGTGGCTCATAAACTGCCCGTCCCAAAGGTCGGTCAGCTCATCAAAATTGGCAGGCATGTCCTTGGGATAATTATTGGGCTTTTTGCCTTCATCTTTCTCGAGAGGGTGAGTGCTGGCATCGGTCCAAATCACGATAATCTGCCTTTTTTTATCTCCCGATTTGTTCCATTCCGAGCGAATGGCCAGGGCCAGGGCCTCCAGGCCGCTTTCGGGTTCGTGGCCACCGCCTTCGGCCTTGATGGGTTCTACATAGGCTTTGAAGGCTTCTTTTTCCTGGGGCAGATGATAAAAAGGCGATTCAAACATAGATTCCTCTCCATCATAGTAATAATCGCGATAGACAATCACCTTGACCCGCAACTGGTCAATGGCCTTGTCTTTTTGGGCCATCACCTGCATCAGGTCATCATAAAAACGTTGGGCATTTTCTTTGACTTTCTCAATGATGGGGCTCATACTGCCCGTTGCATCGATACACATCACAATATCCACAGTGTATTGCAGTCCTTGCATAAATGTATAGGCTTAAATTAGAAAGCCTAATTTAGGAAAATAAATTGGGCAAAATCAAAAAAGCACAAGCCCACATAAATTTTCCAAGAAAATAACCAGTAAGCCTTCGAATGATACCATTTATAAGCCCTGCTTTTCTTTTTGGGCAAACTCTTTGGCAAAATAAGTCAGGATAACATCCGCACCGGCTCTTTTGATGCTCAGTAAAGCCTCTTGCATTGCCTTTTCCCCATCTAGCCAGCCATTTTGGGCGGCGGCCTTAATCATGGCATACTCTCCGCTCACATTATAGGCCGCAATCGGAATCGGAAAATGCGTTTTGAGTGCTTGAATCACATCCAGATAGGGGAGGGCGGGCTTGACCATCAAAAAATCGGCCCCTTCTTCAAAATCCAGTTGCCCTTCCAGCAGGGCCTCGCGCCCATTGGCAGGGTTCATCTGATAGGTTTTTTTATCGCCAAACTTGGGGGCCGATTCGAGGGCTTCCCGAAAAGGGCCATAGAAAGCACTGGCATATTTGGCGGTGTAGGCCATGATTGAGATGTCGGTGAATCCGGCATCGTCCAGTTCGCGCCGGAGGTGGCCCACCCGGCCATCCATCATATCGGAGGGCGCGACAATATCGGCACCCGCTTCGGCTTGGGCCAGGGCCATTTTTCCCAGCACTTCCAGGGTTTCATCATTTAAAATCTTGCCTTCTTCCACAATACCATCGTGGCCCGCCGTTGTGTAAGGATCCATGGCCACATCCGTTACCAGGCACACATCGGCAAACTGGGCCTTAATGGTGCGGATAGTATGGAGGTAAAGGCTGTCTTCCCGATAGCTTTCCAGGGCATACTTGTCTTTGAGGCTTTCGGGCAGGGCCGGAAAAGGGGCAAAGGTCTGAATGCCCAATTCTACACACTCGGCGATTTCCTCCAGGAGGTAGTCCAGGCTGAGGCGGTAGATGCCCGGCATAGACTTAATGGCCACTTTTTGCTGTTGGCCTTCCATCACAAAAAGCGGAAAAATAAGGTCTGTAGTATGCACCCTGTTTTCGGCAAGCATCTCGCGGATGATGGGCGATTTGCGATTGCGACGCGGGCGACGCGTGAGCAAGTGAGTCGGTTTTACCATTCTCAAATTAGGGATAAAGCTAAAATTAGGCGCGTTCAATTTGGGATACAGGGTTTAGAAATCCAAATTTTATGGAAAACGTGTCATTTGGCGGGCCGCATCTACGGTATCCCTTTACGAATAATGTGCCACCTTTTGACGGAAGCAGGGCAATAAGAGGTAATTAAAGCAAACGGATGAGCAGAATTTCCAATAAAAAGAAGCCCAGGGCCAGCATGAGCATGTACTTCCAGAGGTTGGTCTGGAGGTTTCGCTGCTCAAAATCCTGGATAAAATTCCGGCTATTGGCAAAGTCATAGACCTGCACATTTTTTTGCCCGCCAAATGTTTTTTTGATTTCTTCCAGGGTGTAAAACCGCATATCGGACTCGGCCTTGTCATAATTAAAGGCCAGCAGGCCAACCGGATTTTTATCCAGCATCAGGCGATAATGCCCGGCGGGGAGGGCTTGCTCGGGCATATCAAAGACCAGTTCATTGCCCACGATGCGTTGGTCGGGCACAATCTCCAGGCCGTCTTTGACCAATTTATAGACCTGGTTGGTGGCGGGGCGGTCTAGCCCCACCCGAATGTTTTTTTCCTGAAAGGTGAAAGCGGGGCGTTCGCCTTTGGTTTTGCTGTCGGCGGCAATTTTATACATAATCGGCACAAAAAGCGCGTGTTTGGCAAAATTGCTGAAGCGCACCTCCAGAGGCGAAGCCGAAACATAGACCTTGCCCGCCCCGGCCTGAAAGCGGGTGAAAAAAGGGCGGCTGTTTTTGAACGAAAGCAAGTTGTCGCCATTATTGGCCCAGGCCAGCACCGCATTGGCATAGGGCATGTTCATATTAGTGGGCACTTTTTCGAAGATTCCCTGAAAAAAAGGATGATTCACATTGAGGAGTTCCAGTTCATTGGCCCGGCCCGTGCCGAGTGAGTCTAGCTCCAAAGCCCGCACTCCACCCACAGAAAGACTGCTTAAAAAGCCAGCCAGCGAGTTTTGGCTTTTAGGATTGGGAAAGACCAGCAGACTTCCCCCGGCCTGTACGAAAGCCCGAAGTTTATTGGCCAGTTCGCCTTCAACGTTTTCCAGCTCATTCAAAACCACCAGTTCAGTTCCTTCTATCCGGTTGTAATCCAGGTTATTGGCATTGAAACTGCTGATTTCGAAAACCGTTTCGCTGGCATAGACATTTTCTACAAAGCGGGACTGCGGACTGGCAAAAAGCTGCAGGATGCGCACCTTTGGGGAGGCATTGATGGCAAAATAATATTCGTTATCAAAGGTAACCGGGAAATCTTCAAAAGAAATTTTGGCGGGTTTAAGTCCTTCGCCCTTTACCGTAAAGTTGAAATTGGCTACCACCGATTCGCGGGGGCCAATGTCCACCGAAGTGGTAGAAACTTGTTGTTCATCAATAAACATTCGGAGCATCAGGTCTTGGTAGCTTTCTTCGCTGTAGCTTTTCAGGCGTACATTTACCCGGTTGCTCTCCAGGGCTTTGATAAAGGGGTTTTCGAACCAAAGCGAGTCAATGAGTAAATTGGGTGTTTTTTCAGATTTGATGGGCACCAAATAATATTGGTTGAGGGTATCCAGTTGTATCTTGGACAGGTCGCCAGCAGTGCTTTTCTGAAAATCAGAAAACCAAAACACCTGATTGGCTTTGGCCCCGGCATAGCGGTCAAGCAGGCTTTTCTGGCGTTTATAAACTGTGGCAAAGTCGCGAAACTCATTGGCAAAGCCCAGCTCAGTGAGGCGGTCTTCCACTTCGCGGGCCGAAACAGGATATTGCTCTTTGTTTTCAAATGCATTGGTCAGTAGTTGAAAACGAGCCGATTCTGGAAATACGGGCAGCAAATCCTGGACATACCGGGTGGCCAGGTCAAGGTAGCGGTCGTTGCCCAGTTCGTTTTGCATACTGAAAGAATTATCTACATACATACTTACCAGGCCGCTCAGGTTTTTGATTTTTTGCTGATTGGCACTGGGCAGGTAGGGCTGGGCAAAGGCCAGCACCAAAAAGGCCAGAAAGGCCAGCCGGCTCAGCAAGATGAGCAGGTGCTTAAGGCGACGGAAAGAATTGGTTTCCGTCTTTACTTCTTTAAGCAGTCGTACATTGCTAAAATAGACCCGCCGCACCCGGCGAAAGTTGAAAATATGGATAATGATGGGGATGGATAAGGCCAACAATGCCCATAAGAATTGCGGATAGACAAAACTCATGCGAAGAAACAAAGATAAGTGAAGTGCGCCAAGTGCTTATTTTCCAATAGATGATACTCAGGCTAAAAACTACCGAGCCAAAATAAGGCAGGGTGGCTAAATTTTAAAACCATTGCAAGCAAAGGTAGGCAAAATCCTTGTTAATCTTTTTACATTCAAAGAAAAGTGGTTCTGCGCAATGCAAGGACGCGTATCATTAGCAATCAAGGTAATCAACGAAGAGCCTCCTAAGAATCACTTTAATCCGGGTATGAATTCATCTTTGGCATAGCCTTCCAACTTGTGCAAAAGGCGAACCTGGGTTTTGGGGAAAAATTGTTAACTTTGTGATTGGTACTTTCTTAATTTTCAGCCTCAATAGGCAATGGGAATTTTTTACATATTCATCAAAAGTTTCACCTTCTATGCAAGGTTCACGTGTAGCTGTGATTGATATCGGCACCAACACCCTCAAAATGTTGGTGGCGCAGGTGGAAAACGGACATTTTGAAATGCTTCACAAGGCGCAAATCAATATTCGGCTGGGAGCCGATGGTCTTTCGCAAGGGCTGATAAATATGGCTGCCCAGGACCGACTGGAAAAGGCCTTGTCGCGATGTCGCCAAATTTGGCAAGAGGCCGGGGTGCCTAAGAATCAAGTCTTTGCTTTTGCCACCAGTGCCTTTCGAAATGCAAAAAATGGCCCCCGCATTGCCCAAATGCTTAAAAGCCAATTTGGCTTTTCCTTGGCAATTTTATCCGGCGAGGAAGAAGTAAGTTATATGTGTTGCGGGGTGGCCGCTGCGGTAGGATTGGGCAGCCAAAATGCCCTTTTGATGGATATTGGTGGCGGCAGCGTGGAGTGGGCCATTGCCAACGAGCGCAAGGTGCTTTGGAAAAAAAGCTTTGAGGTAGGAGGGCAGCGGCTTATGGAACAATACATTCGTCAAGACCCCATGCAGGATTTAGACATCCAAAGGCTCGATATCTATCTGGAAACCCAGCTCATCCGGCTTTCGGAGGCCGTCTTTCGCTATTC
Source organism: Microscillaceae bacterium (assembly GCA_012031215.1). Taxonomy (GTDB): domain Bacteria; phylum Bacteroidota; class Bacteroidia; order Cytophagales; family Microscillaceae; genus JAAUUB01. The sequence continues at coordinate 8,229 of JAAUUB010000170.1, forward strand.
GCCCAAGCTACTCATCGGAGCAGCGGGCACTTTTGACACCCTGGCCGCCCTGGATTTTGCCCAAGAAAACGGTGCTGATGCGCTGCCGCGGCTTATCGATGAAGCCTTTGAACTAAAAACACCTCATTACGAGATGGACTATCATACTTTTGAAGGGCTTTTTCAAAAGATTGTGCGAAGCAAGCAGTCCGAAAGACTGGCCATGCCGGGCATGCCCCCTTTTCGTGCCGATATGATTGTGCCGGCCAGTTGTCTGGTGCGTTTTGTGATGGAGCAATACGAACTAGAAACGCTGCAAGTATCCGCCTATGGGCTTAAAGAAGGCTATCTTTTGGATTGTGTCATGCCCGCCTTGGCGATTTCCTGAGCTATTTTCCATTATAGACCCGCACCACAAACACAAAATCTTTGAGCAATTTGATTTGCTCAGGGCGCGAAAGAAAACTCAGGCGGCTTTTGACAGGCATTGCCAGGGCTTGAGTCTGGTTTTCTTTGGCCAGCGAATCCAAGTCGGATTTCAGGTGTTTTGCTTTGACGGCAAAAGCGGCTCCTTCCATTTCTAAGTGTTTGCCCGAAACAATACCAATGAGGTTGCCATGGGCATCCAGCAGCGGTCCGCCACTATTGCCCGGGTTGACGGGAATAGAGATTTGGTAAGTAAGCGTATCGCCCAGATAGCCCGACTGCGCACTGATAGACCCTTCCCCATAGACCATCTCTTGGCGGGGGTAGGCCAGGGTAAAGACTGGTTCGCCCAGGTTGGCTTCTTCCGTGCGCAGGGTATAGGGCAGTTCAGCAAAGCCAATAAAATCTTCATCTACAATTTTAAGAATGGCCAGGTCTTTGGCTGGGTCGCTATACACAACCTCTACCTTAAAGTGCAGGCGGTCGTTTTGGCGCTCCGACTCCACATAAATAGAATCGGCATCTTTGACCACGTGATAGTTGGTTACCAGGTATCCGCTTGAAGTGAGCACAAAAGCTGTTGCCCCATACTGACGCACGGGAGGAGAGGTCTGTTTTTCCCGCTGGGTACGAGCGATTTCGGCCTGCTCTTCCTTGACCCGGTTGAGGTCGCGGCGCAGAGAAAGCAAATCGGTTTTTTGTTTTTGTTCAATAGAACGAACATTATTGTTCAGTACCCATATAGTGCTCAGCACAGACAAAACTGCGATTGAGGCGGCAACCAGGAAGGTGGGGACATATTTTTTGAGAAATATATTGGCAAACCCCGGCTTGCTTGTTTTGGCTACCCGCAGGGCTTTTGGTGCCGCTGCTTCTTTCTGTAGCATGGCGGCGTGAAAGCCATCCAGTTGACTTTTGAGTTGCTTCCGCTGCTGTACCAGAGCTAGGTCAGCAAACAAAAGGCGGTATTCCTCCACCAATTGCCTCAGGGCAGGGTCAGCTTCCATCGCTTGCTCAAAAGAGACTGTTTCACTTGGGCTTAACATGCCTTCAAAATAGGCTTCAATTTTAGGTATTATTGCATCTTCGTCTTGCATGACCAATTAGTTTCTAAGTATTTTAGCACATCAGGGTTTTACATATTCCTGAAAAAAGAGTTTTTTCAATCTTTGCAAACACTTGTATTTCTGTGTTTTGGCGTTATCGGTGTCGGTATAGCCCATTTTGTCTCGGATGGCCTGCATACTAGCCTTGTGCAGATAAAAATCCTGTAGGATAGTGCGGCAGGGTTCCCCAAGTTTTTGCATACAGGCTTCCATTTTCAAAAAACGGGCTTCTTTTTCGTCTATTTCCGAAAGCTCTTCCTCAAAAGGTAGGAAGGCTTCGTGGTCCTGGATATTGCCCAGAAAACGTTGCTTTTGACCCAGTTGTTTGAGCCAAAGCCTTCGGGCAATAGAATATAAAAATGTCTTTATCTGGCAATGAAGCACAAAATCCGGGTCTTGAAGCTTCTCATAAAATATGATAACACTTTCTTGATAAACGTCTTTGGCCTCATCACTTGTGCCATTGTTGGCCAGTATAAAATGGGAAATGCTGGGAAAGTGCTTTTCATACAAAAACTGCAAAGCCTCTGCCTGTCCCGCTTTTATTTGCCGTATCCACTCCGTTTCGGAAGGTGGTTTCAATTTTGTCATATACCAGGGCTAAAAATCTGCAAAAAAGAGGCGACCCAAAATCGCCTCCAAAATAGCAAGATTCTCCGAGATATGCCATTTATTCCCCTTTTAACCAAATGTAACCCACGTAGGGGTTAAAAAAATTTTTTATCAGGCTGGGTTACCTTTTTATAAGTTTGGAATCAATGGCATCTAAAACCCACTTTAATTTTTCTCTCTTATGAAAAAAGTATTTTTGATGTTTGCCCTTGCGGGTGCTTTGACTTTCACAGTTGCTTGTGGTGGTGGTGAAAACGGTGGCGACAAAGACAGCGCTGCGGCTGACACTACTGAAGCAGAAGCTGAACCTGCTGATGAGCCTACCGAGCCTGTGGAAGTCGATACTGCTGACTCTGACTCTGCCGCTGGCGATAGCGCTGCTGCTCCTGCTGAAAAAGCTGAGTAAGGGACAAGCCATCTCAACAAAAGCCAGTTTCACGACTGGCTTTTTGATTTTGTGCCAGTATCCTCTTTTCCTCATAATGAAATAA
>JAAUUB010000171.1 GCA_012031215.1 Microscillaceae bacterium
ATACGCACCCGTATTGAGGTAAGGGCGAAGATAGCCCCTGATTCGTAACAAAGGCCTCCAGAAGCAAGTTTTGATGGATGCACCTATTTTATACCCTCAGTTTGGGATATATGGCCTGGCCCAAATCCAGATTCAGGGAAGTGGCAAGCAAATCACGGGCATTGAGTTTCACAGTGGGGGCGGCATCAGCAAATATAGCCTGGACCGCAAAACCAATAATGAAGAAAGGGTGGCACAATGGAAAAATGCTTTCAAAGAAGCTCAGGATGCTGCCCTGGATGTAAGCCTGGGAAATCAGGAAGCCCTCAACCAAAAGAAAGCCGCTATCCGGCAACAGGAACTGGATGCGCTGGAAGCCGAAATTGAAGCCGAAAATCGTCGTCTGGAGCTTCAACAACGCCAGGCTGACCTTGAGAAGCGCAAAAAAGAAGCCAAGCCTTAATGCGTGGCCAGGCGCACCACAAGGGCCGTAATGTCATCCTTTTGTTTCGTGCCTTGCAAAATAGCCTCAATTTCGGCTTCCAGGATTTGCTTTTGCTTTTCTATGGGTTGGGCCAGTGAATGTTGTAGCATCTCTTTGAGCCTTTCGTTGCCAAAAGGGTTTTGTTCTGCATCGGGCTGGTTGAGTAAGCCATCGGAGAAAAGATAAAGATGGTCATACTTTTTTAAATCAAAAGTATGGCTCTTAAAGGACTTGGCCCCCTCTTGGGCCCCTCCTCCGATAGGGTGCGGGTCGGGGGCTATTTCGCGCACCTCCCAGCCCTGGCTGTAGCGGAGGGGAATACGCGCCCCACAGTAGGTAATACGCTTACAATTGGGATTTTCGGGCAGGTCTTCAATACAACAAAGGGCCATCTCCACCCGGTCTTCATTGCGCTGTTGGTCTTGGCGCAGGGCCGCCCGAAACTCCTGGTCGAAAGCCGCCAAAATCAGCGCCGGGTCTTCGGTTTGTTTAATATTGACAATCTCATCCAGCAAATTAATGCTGATGGTGGACATAAAAGCCCCCGCCACCCCTTTCCCTGTACAATCGGCAATGGCCAAAAAAATGCTTGCCTTTCAGCTCCCGAAACCAGTAAAAATCACCAGAGACATCAAACTGGGGCCGGTTGATGACATAATATTTATCAAAATAAGCCTTTAGTTCCTGGTCGGGGAGCAAGGCCCTTTGGATATTTCGGGCATAGGCCACACTGGAAGTAATCTGTTGGTTTTGGCGGGTGATTTCCTGATAGGCCTGCTCAAGGGCTTGTTTTTGGGCGGCCATGTTGTCTCGCTGTTGTTCTATCTCGGTTTTTTGTGCTTTGAGCAATTGATAAGCCCCTCTTTTTTGGCGTATGGCCCGGATGATAAATAACAATGCCACAATAATCAGAATAGCCCCGCCAATAAGCGCATTCTGAATAAGGCTTTGCCTCTTTAGTTCTATGTCTTTGATTTCCAGCTTATAGCCATACTCCAAGCTGGCCACCCTCTTATTATTTTCTTCATTGGAGAGGGAATCTTTGAGGGCAATATAGGTTTCCAGATAGCCAAAAGCAGCCGCATATTCTTCCAATTGCTGATGGCAGCGGGCCAGGCCCAGGTAAGCATTTCTGATCTCAATTTTGCTGTTGATGCTTCGGGCAATTTGTAAAGCTTGCAGATGCGATTGTTTGGCTTTCTCAAAATCCCCTTGTTTAAAATGCACTTCGGCAATGTTGTTCAGGGTAATGGCAATGGAGAGTTGGTCATTGAAAGTCCGCCCCACTTTGATAGAGCGTTGCAAATAGTTCAGGGCCTTTTTGAGTTCGCCTTTTTCCAGATAGAGCCGCCCCAGGTTATTGAGGCTGGTGGCCAGGCCCTGCTGGTCGCCTATTTTTTCTCTCACTTGAATACTTTTGAGATACGTAAGCTGGGCTTTTTCTAAATTGCCCAGGCGCAGATACACCCCGCCTATGTCATTGAGGCTGAAAGCTACACCACGTAAGTCTTTGATTTCTTCTTTTATTTTCAGGGCCTTTTCAAAATACTCGAGTGCCTTCTTGTAGTCTTCTTTATCATAATAGACCAGGCCAATATTACTGAAATTATTGGCTATGCCCTGGGAATAATTTTCCTGCTCACAAATGCGGAGCGATTGCAAATGGCTATCCAAAGCCCGGGAGTAATTGCCCTGAATCCGATAGACAATGCCCGAAATATTGAGGCTGAGGGCCTTTCCTACCGGATAGTTTATCCGCACAGCCAGGTCTTCGGCCTCATTGGCATATTTCATACTGGTGTCATAGGAATAAAAAATGTAGTCAAAGGCAAGTTCGTTAATGGCCGCCACCTTATCCTTGCCATCAGGCAGCTTTTTGAGCAGTTTTTGGAGGCTGTCCATCCGCAGATTCTGGGCCGGAAGCCCATATATCCCTACCAAAAACAGACCGAGCCAAAATTTTAAAGACTTACTTGCCATGAGACCTTTCTTCTTTTGCTTTTTTCTAATATCAAATGTAATATTTTCTACACAAGAATTTAGCCATCCACTTGTAATAAATTTTATGCAAACGTTGGCATCAAGCAAATTTTTTCAATTCTTGGGCCTTTGGTCCTCTCTCAGAAGCCTTATCGCAAAGCAAGGAAAGGCAAGCATAGAATAGACAGGATTTTTCAAATTTCCTTTGTAGATACCCAATAAAAAATCCGGTCCAGGCCAGGCCTGTCCGGATTACAGCAAAAAAATTCTTGAACTCTATTTTTGAGACCCGTTTGCTTTGGGCTGCACCTCGGCGACAATGGTCAGGCGGGTATCTGCATTGGCCGGATCATTGGTAATGACATTCACGGTTTGGTTTTGTTTGCCGTTTTTGCCCGTGCTGTTAAAGCTTATTTCAATGGTAGTAGATTCTCCGGGAGCCAGGGTATTTTTCTTGGGCTGGCCCACCGTGCATCCACAAGAGGCTTTGGTCTTGCGAATTATCAGCAAGCCGTCGCCCGCATTGGTGAGGGTAAAAGATACGTTGTTTTGACTTCCCTCCTGGATAGTGCCAAAGTTGTGCGTTGTCTTGTCAAATTTCACCATCGGTATTTTGGCATCGGCTTTGAGCGGGCCAAAATTCTCGACAATATTGGCACTGACATAAAATTGCTTGGCCGGTTCCTTGGCATCGTCCGTCATCAGCACAAAGCGGTCGGATACATAGCCCCAGTCATTGCGCTTGGGGGCATCGAAACTAATTTTCAAAATCACCGAATCCTGGGGATTCACCAGGGTTTTGGGAGCTTCAATACTGAGGTAGGCGGGCAAGGCCGCGCGGGTTTGTTCAAGCAAGACATTGACAGGGGTATTGCCTTGGTTAAAAAGCAGGAGTTCGGAGGTAGTAACCTGGTCGTGAAGGGCTTTGGCGATATACACACTGCGGCTTCGTACCCGAAGGCTGCCTATTTCCTGTGGATACCAGTCATTCGGGCCTCTTTTGCGCGGAACCACATCGCCAGCAATGGTCAGAATTACGACCGCCGGGTCGCCATCGGTGTTGACCGTGATAGATTTGGTAAAAGGGCCAGGGCGGTTTTGCGGATTATAAGCCGCCTTGACAATGCCCGTTTTGCCGGGAGCCACGGCTTCGCGGGTCCAGGTAGGCGTGGTGCAGCCACAAGAGGCCTTTACATCGGTAAGGGTGAGCGGGGCCGTGCCCGTATTAGTAAAGTTAAAAGTAACTTCTGCCGGGCCATCTTCTTCCTTGATTTGGCCAAATCGTGCTTGGCCATCTCGAAAACAACCTTGCCTTTGTCTTGGGCAAGAAGCCCACCTGCAAAACACATACAAAACAAAAGGAAACTCAGGGTGATGAAATTTTTCATTTTCCGACAAAATTTAAAGTTCAAAAAACAAGTTGGTTTCAGAGCAAAACGATAATCTATCGTAATTGAGATACAAATAAGCGCAAAAACGCAGGAATTTCGCAAATGCTTTGGGCTTAATGTAATGTTAAGCCATTTTCTCTTTTTATTTCTGCAAAATCTGGCGCAAATCGTCAGGTGAAAGGGCCCAAACTTCTCCCACCGTCCGCGCCCCCAAATGATATTGACCAATGGCTGCCCGCACCAAGCGCAAGGTGGGCAAACCCACTTTGGCGGTCATCCGACGCACCTGGCGATTCTTGCCCTCTGTGAGGGTCAGGGCCAGCCAGGCCGTCGGGATGTGCAATCGTTCGCGTATGGGCGGCACCCGAGCCGGCAATTCCGGCACTTCTATCATGGCCACCCGGGCCGGGCGGGTGCGAAAAAGTTTCTTTTCAATGCGAATTTCAACCCCCTGGGCCAACATTTGGCACTGCGCCTCTGTAGGGCGGCCCTCTACCTGCACCCAATAAGTGCGCGGATGACCCTTCTGTGGGTTGAGCAATCGGGTCTTGAAATGATTGTCATTCGTCAACAAAAGCAAACCCTCACTGTCGGCATCCAAACGGCCAACAGGATAGACCTCCGAAGGAAAATCGTATAAAGTTCCCAAGCCGGGCTTTTCTCCTTCGGGCCTAAACTGCGACAGAACGCCAAAAGGTTTATAAAGTGCGAAATAATACTTTTGAATCATTTTTTTATAAATACTTCCCCAAAGCCTATGCAATTTTTGGCAAATAAAACTCAAACAAACTTTTGTATCAGACTCACCTGCTTGTAAAAATCCTCAAACCTGCCGCAAATATCTTTGAAAGTGCCTTTATTTGAAAATTGCTCTTTCAATAAATAAAAGGGGCGGCTGGGTACTTATACGAAATTGGAAAAAATTGTATCTTGGTCAAAAAATAGTCTGATAAGGTATGAAACCTGATTTTTCAAAAATAGATTTGTCTTTTTTGCCCGCTCCTGCCCCAAAGCCAGTGCGAAAGCTAAGCCCTGGCTTACGGCGGAGCAAATTCCGGTGGAGAAATATTACACCGCCGAAGACCTGGCTGGCCTCGGGCATTTGTCTTTCATTGCGGGCCGGCCACCTTTTTTGCGGGGGCCTTATGCCAGTATGTATGTCAAACAGCCCTGGACCATTCGCCAATATGCGGGCTTTTCCACAGCCGAAGAATCCAATGCCTTTTATCGGCGCAACCTGGCTGCCGGGCAAAAGGGTCTTTCCGTTGCCTTTGACTTGGCTACCCATCGGGGCTATGATTCGGATAACCCCCGCGTAGTGGGTGATGTGGGCAAAGCCGGGGTAGCCATTGACTCCGTGCTGGATATGCAAATATTGTTTGAAGGCATCCCCTTAGACCAGATGTCGGTGTCAATGACCATGAACGGAGCTGTGATTCCGGTCATGGCCTTTTACATACTAGCCGCCGAGGCGCAAGGGGTGAAGCCTGAACAGCTCACGGGTACCATCCAGAACGATATTCTGAAAGAGTTTATGGTGCGCAATACCTATATCTACCCCCCCGGCCCTTCTATGCGCATCATTGCCGATATTTTTGCTTATACCGCCCAACACATGCCCCGGTTCAACTCCATCAGCATCAGTGGCTATCACATGCACGAAGCCGGGGCCCCTGCCGACCTGGAGCTGGCCTATACCCTGGCCGATGGCCTTGATTACATCCGAACAGGCCTGAAGGCTGGCTTAAAAATTGATGAATTTGCGCCGCGGCTTTCCTTTTTTTGGGGAATTGGGATGAACCATTTTATGGAAATCGCCAAAATGCGGGCCGGGCGCCTGCTTTGGGCCAAGATAGTGAAACAGTTTGAGCCGCAAAGCGAAAAATCCCTGCCCTTGCGTACTCACTGCCAAACGTCGGGCTATAGCCTTACAGAACAGGATGTCTTTAATAATGTAACCCGCACTTGTGTGGAAGCCCTCGCCGCTGCCCTGGGCCATACCCAATCGCTGCATACCAATTCACTGGATGAAGCGATTGCCCTGCCTACGGATTTCTCGGCCCGTATTGCCCGCAATACGCAATTGTTTCTCCAACACGAAACCGGCATTTGCCAGGTAGTGGACCCCTGGGGCGGCTCTTACTATGTTGAGAAGCTTACCCACGACCTTTGCCAACGTACCTGGGCTTTGATTCAGGAAGTGGAAGAACTGGGGGGCATGGCCAAAGCCATAGAAACAGGCCTGCCCAAAATGCGCATTGAAGAGGCCGCGGCCCGCAAACAGGCTCGCATTGATGCCAAAAAGGAAGTCATTGTAGGGGTAAACAAATACCGCCCTGAGGAAGACAAGGCCATTGAGCTTCTGGAAGTGGATAATACGGCCGTGCTTCAGGCCCAGGTGGCCCGCTTGCAAAGCCTGCGCGCCAATCGCCATGAAGATGAGGTGCGGGCTGCCCTCGAGGCCATCATCCAGGCCGCCGAAACTGGGGAGGGCAATCTGCTGGATTTGGCCGTAAAAGCAGGCCGGGCAAGGGCCAGCCTAGGTGAAATCTCAGATGCTATGGAAAAGATATTTGGTCGCCACCGGGCCACCATTCGGGCCATTTCCGGGGTCTATGCCGCGGAGGTTTCCGACAATGCGCACTTTAAAAAAGCCCAGGAAATGGCGGATGCCTTTGCCGAATCGGAGGGCCGCCGCCCCCGGATTTTGGTAGCCAAGATGGGACAGGATGGCCACGACCGGGGCGCCAAAGTGATTGCCACCAGCTTTGCCGACCTGGGCTTTGATGTGGACATTGGGCCGCTTTTCCAAACCCCCGCCGAGGTGGCTATGCAGGCCGCCGAAAATGATGTGCACGTGGTGGGCGTTTCCAGCCTGGCCGCCGGGCACAAGACACTCGTGCCCCAATTGATTGATGAACTCAAAAAACTGGGCCGTGAGGACATTCTGGTGATTGTAGGCGGGGTCATTCCACCCAAGGATTATGCCTTTTTATACGAAGCCGGCGTTACGGGTATTTTTGGCCCCGGCACCGTGATTGCCGTTGCCGCACAACAGATTTTAGAGGCTTTGCAATAGAAATTGCTTCATCTGCAACCCTTTATTATCAATGGGCCTGCCCATGAGAAAGAATGATAAAAATAATTCGGAAGTTTCCCCAATACCTGGCTATCATCCTTTTGTTCCTGGCCAGCCTGTTTTTGAACTGCCAAGGTCAAGTGCCTGTAAATGCTTTGAACCAGCATATCATTACCAGTGATAAGCCCCCGGCATCCCCCCTGCACTTCACCAACCTGACTTATCGTCAGGGTTTGCCTAAGGGCAATGTGAATCAATTATTGCAAGACCGCAATGGATACCTCTGGCTTGGCATCGTAAACGTGGGCTTGGTGCGATACGATGGCACAAATTTTAAGCACTTTTCAAATCAAAAAAATTCTATTCCTGTGGGAGATATCATTTATCACCTGGAAGAGGATAAGAAAGGCCGGATTTGGCTGATTAGCAATGCCGGATTGTTCTGCTTTTTCCCGGAAACTGAAAAATTTATCTCCATCAAAAAGCATTTTAACAATAAGATAATCGGCTTTGTGACTCTTCCTTCTGGGGAGTTGTTGATTATTTGTGATGCTCAAAAATGGTTTGTATTCAATCCCGAAAATTTTAAAAAAACCCCTTTAAAAATTCCGAAAATTGTAAACCTGGGAACAAAAGAAATATATACAGGCTTTCCTTTTATCTATGGAATCAGCCTTGATAAAAAGGGGGTACTTTGGATTACACAAACCTACGAAAATAAACCTACACCTGCGGGGGTATATGCCTTTCTGCCGGAAAAACAAGAATGGTATTATTATCCTTTTCATTGGAAAATTCCTGGAGGGAAAAAATTTTTTCAATTCAGTGCTCCTTTTATGGATAAAGATGGAAAAACACTTTGGCTTATTGGCTGGATGGTGGGTGTTATCCGAATAGACCTTCATACCTGGAAAGTACAACATTATTACTGGAAATTACCTCATCGCGATATAGGCCACGAAAACACCGCCTTAGCCTTGGCTCAGCAAGGAAACTTTCTCTATTTTGGTTTTGCCAGTACCCTGCGCATTTTTGACAAACTCAAAAATCAATTTCAAGCCTACGTGCCAGAAGTGGGAAATGAATATTCTCTTTTGCCAAATAAGTATATCAACAAGATTGTTCAGGAGCGAAATGGCCTGTGGCTCGTGGCCAAAAATGATGGGATAAGCATTATCAATCCGCTATTACAGCAAATGCCCCGGCGCGCATTATTGCCCCGCCAAGAGCAGGTGCTTTCTATTTTTCCGGATAATAGCACCCAATCCATCTTTTTTGCCACCCTTGACAGCAATTTCTGCCCGCGTATTTATCAATATTTTGAAAAAACCCGCACCTATAAAGTTGGCGAGTATCAATCTTATTTTAAGGCAGCCAAAGAAGAAATCAACATTTTTGCGCTGGAGAAGGATGCCGGGGGCCGCTATTGGGTAGCTACGAGTAAAGGGATGCACTGGCTCAATGTGGATGATTTGTCTCTGCACCCTTTGAACGATTTGAGCCAAGCCGATAAAAAGCGATTAAATAATAACACAGTATGCCGGGCCTTGCATATCGGCGCCAGCCATCGGCTTTGGATAGCCAGCTTGGGGCAGGGCCTTTATTGCTATCACCCCCCCACAAAGCGCTTAGTCCATTATCTTCCCAAAGCCAAAGAGATTCATTCTCTTAGAAGCACAGAGGTGCGAGCGGTATTTGAAGACCGTGAAGGGCAGGTTTGGATAGGCTATTATGATGGAAATGGCCTAAGCCGCTTAAATCCGAAAACGGGTAAGTTTATTCATTATTTACCAAATATAGACCAAGCAAGCGGTTTGAAAGGGGGAAATATCTTGGGCTTTAACCAAGATGAGCAAGGGCGGGTTTGGGTGGCAACAAATGGGGGTTTGGGCTACTACCGTCCGGCAAGTGATGATTTTTTTTGGGTTCCTGAACTCCCTTATGAATGCAGCCATCCCTTTTTTGATGCACTCGGCCAGGTTTGGACCCGCACCATCGTGGGCATTTATCGTTACAACTCCAAAACAAAAAAATTGAAATGTTTCGATGAGGCTTATGGTCTGAAAGGCGATTTTTATTACTCAAAGTTCTGGCAGGGAGCCTCCAAAGAGCTGTTTTTTCGGGATGATGTCCGTTTTTTTGGTGAAAATATTCAAAACGACACTGTTCCACCCTTGCCGCGTCTGGTTTCTCTGAAAATTCATGAAAAAGAATTTACAAGCGATACCAATATAAATTATCTCAAAAAATAGTATTGCCTCATACGGCCAATCTGATTACCCTGGAATTTGTAGGAATTTCCTTTGTTGAGCCTCTTAAAAATGAACACGCCTACCAGTTGGTTGGCATAGACAACGATTGGATATACTCTGGAGCCCGACGCACTGCCAATTACACCAACCTCCCCCCAGGTCGCTATCACTTTAAACTCAAAGTAGCCAATCCCGACGGGTACTGGAGTCCGCCGGCCACTTTTCTCGAAATTGAAATCCTTCCTGCCTTTTGGCAAACGACTTGGTTTCAAATGCTCGTATTGCTAGGGCTTTTGGGATTGCTGGGGGGAATTTATCAATTACGCATCCGGCAAATTCGCAGGGAATCTGATTTTAAGCATCGACTGGCCGAAACAGAAATGGCTGCATTAAGAGCCCAAATGAACCCTCACTTTATTTTCAATACCCTAAGTTCTATTCATCACTTTATACTCAGCCACGATACTAAGTCTGCCGGGCGTTATCTGACCCGCTTTGCTGAGCTTATTCGGGGGGTGCTTGAGCATTCCAAAGAAAGCAGAATTAGCTTGGCCCGGGAGTTGCGCTCGGTTGGTTTGTATATCGAGATGGAACAGCTTCGCTTTAGCCACCGTTTTGATTTTTATCTTGACATTGCCCCCGACATCAAGCCCGAAACAGTATTCATCCCCCCGCTTTTGATTCAACCATTTATAGAAAATGCCATTTGGCATGGCTTGATGCAAAAAGAAACGCCGGGCTTTTTAAAGCTTTCCCTTCAAATGGCTCAGCCCCGATTATTAATGGTCATCATTGAAGATAATGGCGTGGGACGGGCGCAGGCTAAGGTTTTGGGAAGCAAAACAGCGATAAACAAAAAATCATTTGGCTTAAAAATCACCTCTGAAAGAATGGAAATCCTGAACCAATATTACCAAATCAAAGCTGATATTCAAATACAAGACCTGAAGGATATAAACGAAAAGCCAGCGGGAACACGCGTATGTCTTAAAATACCTTTTTAATCGTTTTATTTTTAACCCTACCCGAATGAAAGCCATTATTATTGATGATGAGATTCCCTGCGCGCAGGTTTTGCAAATTCAACTTCGGGAGAACTGCCCCGAAGTGCAGGTGATGGCCTTGATTCACGATTCCAGGACTGCTTGCCAGGTCTTACCTGAATTGCAGCCAGACCTGGTGTTTTTAGATATTGAAATGCCCAACCTGAATGGCTTTCAACTCTTGGATATGCTTCCCTCGCTCCCGTTTTCGCTTATCTTCACCACTGCCTACAATCAATTTGCCTTGGAGGCTTTCAACTATGCCGCCGTTCATTATTTACTCAAGCCTATTGACGACCTAAAGCTCATTGATGCCGTAAGCAGGGCTCAAAAGCCTGATTTTAGACCCATTACCCCCGCCAATTTTTCTGCTAAAGTTTACTCTGCGACTGCGCCGGAAAAAATCGCCCTGCCTTACCAAGATGGTTACACTTTTGTAAAGACACAAGACATTATTTATTGTGAGGCCGATAATAACTATACCCGTTTTCATTTAGACCACCAAAGGGTTTTGCTTTCTGCCAAAAACCTGGGCACGGTGGAAGAGCTGCTTCGAGAAGCATCCTTTTTCGCATCCATAAGCATCATCTGATTAATATTGACCACGTGCGTAAGTATG
>JAAUUB010000172.1 GCA_012031215.1 Microscillaceae bacterium
AAAAAGGTGCAAAACCTGGTCAACAGCGAAACTTTTGGCGTAGGCATCCGGGTCATTGCCAATGGCACTTGGGGCTTTGGGGCCACCCACGAGGTCAACAAAGAAGGCATTGCCCGGGCTACCGAACAGGCCGTGGCCATTGCCAAAGCCAATGCCAAGTTTCAGAAAGAACCTGTAAAACTGGCCCCGGTCAAAAGCCAGGGCGAGGTAAGCTGGAAAACCCCCATCCAGAAAAATGCTTTTGAAGTGCCCATCCAGGAAAAAGTAGAGTTGCTCCTGATGGCCAATGGCAAAGCCCTGGAAAATGGAGCCAATTTTATCAATAACAGCCTCTTTCTGGTCAATGAGCAAAAATATTTTGCTTCTACGGATGATTCCTACATCGACCAGGATGTCCACCGCATCTGGTCCACTTTTAATGTAACGACCATTGACAAAAGCACGGGTAAATTTAAAACCCGGGCCAGCCTGGGGGCTCCCATGGGCTTGGGCTACGAATGGATGGAACCCAAAGCCGCCGATAAAATCCCGGGGCCAGAAGGAACTGGCCTGGTGCTTTACAAAAACTCGTACGACCTGGTGGAAGATGCCATCAATGCCGCCCGGGAGGCCAAGCAAATGCTCACGGCCAAGTCGGTGCAGCCAGGCAAGTACTCACTTGTGCTGGAGCCCAACCACCTGGGCCTCACCATTCACGAATCGGTGGGCCACCCCCTGGAGCTAGACCGGGTGCTGGGCTATGAAGCCAACTATGCTGGCACCAGCTTCGCCACCCTTGACAAATGGGAAAGCAAGAAATTTAACTATGGCAGCCCCCTGGTCAATCTTTTTGCCGACAAAACCCAGGCGGGTTCACTGGGGGCCGTGGGCTACGATGATGAAGGGGTGCCCTGCAAACGCTGGGATTTGGTCAAAGAGGGCATTCTGGTCAATTACCAGGCCATTCGCGACCAGGCCCATATCATTGGCGAAACCGAATCGCACGGCTGCTGCTATGCCCAAAGCTGGGAAGATGTGCAGTTTCAGCGGATGCCCAATGTATCCCTGGCCCCCGGCAAAGAAAAATATAATGTGGATGACATGGTCAAGGAGGTGGAAAAAGGCATTTACATTGCCGGGCCGGGGTTCCTATTCGATTGACCAGCAACGCTACAACTTCCAGTTTGGCGGCACGGTGTTTTATGAAATCAAAGATGGAAAATTACCGAAATGCTCAACGATGTAGCCTATCAGTCCAACACCCAGGAGTTTTGGAACTCCTGCACCAAGCTTTGCGATGAAAGCGATTATCGTTTGTTTGGTTCTTTCTTTGATGGCAAAGGCCAGCCCTCACAGGTGAGTGCCGTTTCGCACGGCAGTGCCACTTCGCGCTTTGACAATGTCAATGTCATCAACACGGCCCGTAATCTGTAATTTTTTTCCAAGCAATTCAAAAAAACTATGTCCATACTCAGTAAAGAAGAAGCCCGAAAAATCCTGGAAAAAGCCCTGAGCTTTTCGGAGGCCGAAGCCTGCGAGGTAAACCTCAACGGGAGCAACAGCGGCAATGTACGCTATGCCCGCAATACCATCACCACGAGCGGGGTCAGTTCTACCCTTAGCCTTTCGGTACAGTGCAGTTTTGGAAAAAAACGGGCACCGCCACCATCAACGAACTGGACGAGGCTTCGCTGCGCAAGGTCGTGAAGCGGGCCGAGGAAATCGCCCGCCTATCGCCCGAAAGCCCGGAGTTTATGGGGGTCTTAGCCCCTCAGCAATATGACGAAGCCAAAACCTTTTTGCCCGCCACGGCCAATATCAAGCCCGAATACCGCGCTGAGGTGGCCGCCGCCAGTATCAATCCCGCCGCCGCAAAGCAAGTAACTGCCGCTGGCTTTTTCAATGATGGCCATTCGTTTCAGGCAATGATGAACTCCAAAGGTCTTTTTGCCTATAACCAAAGCACAGGCATTGATTTTACGGTTACGATGCGCTCCGAAGACGGCACCGGCTCGGGCTGGGCCACCCGCGATTTCAACGATGTTAGCAAGTTTGATGCCGGGGCTACTTCCCAGATTGCCATTGACAAGTGCCTGCAATCGCGCAATCCCAAGGCCATTGAACCCGGCAAATACACGGTGATTCTGGAGCCTGCCGCAGCCATTGACCTGCTCCAGAATATGCTGGGCAATATGAGTGCCCGCTCTGCCGATGAAGGCCGTAGTTTCCTGACAAAAAAAGGCGGCGGCAACAAGCTGGGCGAAAAGATTGTGGATGAACGCATTACCATTTACTCTGACCCGCTCCACCCCGAAATACCAGCGGCTACCTGGAACGGAGAAGGCCTGCCCCTCAAAAAACCTACTGGCTCGAGAAAGGGGTGGTCAAAAATATGTTTTATAACCGCTATTGGGCCGAACAAAAAGGCGTGGCCCCTGTGCCTGGCCCCAGCAATGCCATCATAGAAGGCGGTACGGCCTCCCTCGAGGACCTCATCAAAGATACCCAACGCGGGGTATTGGTTACGCGCCTCTGGTACATCCGCTCTGTGGACCCACAAACCCTCCTCTATACGGGCCTCACCCGCGACGGTACTTTTTATATCGAAAATGGCAAAATCAAATATCCGGTTAAGAACTTTCGCTTCAATGAAAGCCCGGTGATTATGCTGAATAACCTGGAAGCCCTGGGCAAGCCTCAACGGATTGGGGGCAACCTGGTGCCGCCCATTAAGGTAAGGGATTTTACCTTCACCAGCCTTTCGGATGCCATTTGAGCCCTTATCTCGCTTGTTGAAAGCCAGCCTCCTTATCCGGGGCTGGCTTTTTTTTGGCCAATGGAATGGCCCGGAGAAGCACAATGCCTTTGTTTTTCTTCGCGCATTTTTTTTAATAAAAACGCACTCTTAGCAGAGCAAAAAAAATACTCCCTAATAATCAGCACTTTGAAAAACAAATGGAATTTTCCCTACCAAAAATAGGTTTTTTGCCTTATATTTGAAAGAATACTCTGTTTTTAAAACCTCTAACACTGGACATACATGGAAGTAATCAAACGCGATGGTCGGCGTGAGCCGGTAAAATTTGATAAAATCACGGCCCGGATTGAAAAGCTCTCGTATAGCCTGGACCGCAACTACGTTGAACCGGTACAGATTGCGATGAAGGTCATCAACGGGCTTTATGACGGGGTAAGCACAGTAGAACTGGACAACCTGGCCGCCGAAATCTGCGCTACGATGGCCACTGTGCATCCTGATTATGCCATTCTGGCGGCACGCATTGCCATCTCGAACCTCCAAAAAAACACACTTAAGTCTTTTTCGCGCACAATGCGCAACCTCTACGAATATGTGGACCCCAAAACCGGCGAAAATGCCGGACTAATCTCCGACGACACGTATCAGATTATAAAAAAATATGCCAACGAGCTCAACTCGGCCATTATCTATGACCGAGACTTCAACTATGATTTCTTTGGCTTTAAAACCCTGGAGCGCTCGTATTTGCTCAAAATGGATGGCAAGGTAGTAGAACGCCCGCAACACATGCTTATGCGGGTGGCCGTCGGGATTCACGGCGATGACCTTGACTCCATCATCGAGACTTATAATCATATGTCGGAAAAATGGTTTACCCACGCCACTCCGACCCTCTTCAATGCCGGCACTCCCAAGCCCCAGATGTCGTCCTGCTTTTTGCTCCACATGAAAGAGGACAGCATCGACGGAATTTATGATTCTTTGAAAGATTGCGCCAAGATTTCACAATCGGCGGGGGGCATTGGCCTGGCCATTCACAATATCCGCGCCACTGGGTCGTACATCAAAGGCACCAATGGCTACTCGAATGGCATTATCCCGATGTTGCGGGTCTTCAACGACACGGCCCGCTACATAGACCAGGGCGGCGGCAAGCGCAAAGGGGCTTTTGCCATTTACCTGGAGCCCTGGCACGCCGACATTTTTGATTTTCTGGATTTGAAAAAAAACCACGGCAAAGAAGAACTCCGCGCCCGGGACTTGTTTTATGCCCTCTGGATACCCGATTTGTTTATGAAAAGGGTAGAAGCCAATGGCGAATGGTCTTTGTTTTGCCCGCACGAAGCCCCCGGCTTGTTCGAGTGCTATGGGGAAGCATTTGAAGCCTTGTTTCAGCAATATGAACAGGAAGGCCGGGCCCGCAAAACCGTCAAGGCCCAAGACCTTTGGTTTAAGATTCTCGAATCGCAGATAGAAACGGGCACTCCCTACATGCTCTACAAGGACGCGGCCAATGCCAAATCCAACCAAAAAAACCTCGGCACCATCAAAAGCTCTAATCTCTGCACGGAGATTATGGAATATACCAGCCCGGACGAAACGGCGGTTTGTAACCTGGCCTCTATCGCCTTGCCCAAATTTGTGAAAGATGGACGTTTTGACCACGAAAAGCTTTTTGAGGTTACCAAGTCCGTTACCCGCAATCTCAACAAAATCATTGACCTGAACTATTACCCCATTCCTGAGGCAGAACGCTCCAACAAACGCCATCGCCCGATTGGCATCGGGGTGCAGGGCCTGGCCGACGCTTTCATTATGCTTCGCATGCCTTTTGAGTCGGAAGAGGCCCGGGGCTTGAACAAGGATATTTTTGAAACCATCTATTACGGAGCCTTGGTTTCCTCTATGGAACTGGCTCAGCAACACGGGCCTTACGAAACCTTTGCCGGCTCACCTATTTCGCAAGGCATTTTTCAGTTTGATATGTGGGATGTGCAGCCCGAATCGGGGCGCTGGGATTGGGAAAGCCTCCGGCAAGACATTATGCAGCACGGTATCCGCAATTCGCTCCTGCTGGCCCCTATGCCCACCGCTTCTACTTCCCAAATCCTGGGCAATAATGAATGCTTTGAGCCTTACACGGCCAATGTCTATACCCGGCGGGTTCTTTCGGGCGAGTTTGTGGTGGTAAACAAACACCTGCTCAAAGACCTGGTGAAACTGGGCCTGTGGAACGAAAAAATGAAAAATAAGCTCATCCTGGCCAATGGCTCGGTGCAGGACATCCCCGAAATTCCTCAAAATCTGAAAGACATCTACAAAACGGTGTGGGAAATCAAACAAAAAGCCATTATCGATATGGCCGCCGATCGGGGAGCCTTCATCTGCCAAAGCCAAAGCCTCAATGTGCACCTGCCTGACCCCAATTTTGCCAAGCTTTCTTCTATGCATTTTTATGCCTGGAAAAAAGGCCTCAAAACGGGCATGTATTACCTCCGTACCAAGCCCGCTACCGATGCCATTAAGTTTACGGTTGAAAAGCAAATGGATAAAATAGATGCCGAAGTGAGGGCCGAAGCCGTAAAAGAACCCCTCGCCACAAGCGCCAACCAGGGCCAAATCGGCACTATGCTGGCTAACAATGGCAATCTTTCGCTCAAAGAAGCACCTACCGACATAGCCGAAGGGCCCGCCTGTAGCCTGGATGACCCCGAGTGTGAGGCCTGCAGCGCCTAAGCTTTTATCTGGAAAGATTTCCCAACGTGTGTCCCCTCAAAGGGCACACGTTTTTTTGACCAAGGCTAGAAAGCAAAAGTAAGCGTAGCCCAATAGCTTTGGTAGTTGGCCTCAGGATTGTCTGGCACTTCCACCATGTGTACACAACTCACCATCCATTCGCCGGGCTGGTCCAGGGGGAAACTAAACCGCCCCTGGGCATCGGTGTAATATTTTTCTTTGCGTGTCGGCTTTCCGGGGGCTTTGTGCCAGGTAAAGAAGGCTTTATTTGCCAGGGCTTGACCCAGATAAAGCAGTTTTCCCTGCATATTGTCCTCCTTTGTATTTGCATAGGGATTGCGCAGGGGCACTATCTCCAAATCCATTCCCACTACTTTCTGAAAAACCGGGCTCGTTTTCTTGCCTACCTGCACCAGTGCTTTTGCACAACGCCGATACCACTCGCGGGAAGGCAGTTCTAATTGCTGATTTTGCGTGCGCAGTGCCAGGATGTCTTCTATGCCATCTTCGCGAAGGTAGTCATTGAACTTATCTGCCTCAAGGGCCAAAAAAGAATTGTTGGATTCAAAGGCCAGGAGGTAAGTGCCTGCCTTAGGCATAGGCGTTTCTATCCGAAGCGAATCATTGGCTTTGACCAAAGCACTCAGGTCTTCTGCCTCCTTGTCCCCATAGAGCCAAAGGCTTTGGCTCCGCTCCGTGCGTTTTGCCCAGCGTTCGCCTGCAAAGCCCTCGCCCACCATTAAATCCAGCCGGAGGGTATCGCCGGCCGCCAAACGGTAAGAGGTGGGCTGAAGCCAAAATTCGTGGGTCCGAAAGCCAGAGTACATCCAGCACCAGCAATAGTATTGTAAAGCAGAGGATACGTGTTTTGCGCATATTAGGAAATGATTTTGATTTTTTTAAAGAAATAAAAAGGCTCCTTCACTTTTGTAAAGATAAAGATTGAGAAGAAAATATGAGCGGGTAGCCTGTACCAGTTTGATTGCATCCTGCCGGGACTTCCTTTTTTTTTAAAGCCTTTTATAGGTCCAATTCTCATTTTTTGGGGAATAGTCCTTATCTGATTTTTTGCCTGAGGTCAATTTGGGAGATTTTGCCATTGTATAAAACAATCGTAAATCGGTCTTTTTACAAAATTAGCCCCCATCAGAAAGCTGGTGAAACCCAAGCCTGAAAGCCCTGAATCTGCGACAGAAACAAGCACAAAATCAAGGAAGCATTTGTGCGTAGATTTCATAATTTATGCCTATTTTTAAGTGTTGTTCGGGCGGCTAACGAAAAGAAAAAAACTATGAATCCAAGAGTAGATCAATACCTCCTTGTGGGCTGTATGCGGTGCAAGCTCGGAGGAAGCCCTGAATGCAAAGTTCATCCCTGGCGCGAAATGCTTATTACGCTTCGGCAATTGCTCTTGGCCACGGAATTGGCCGAAACCCTAAAATGGGGCGTTCCCTGCTACACCCTGGAAAATAAAAATGTGCTTCTCCTAAGTGCACTTAAAAACTATGTCGGGCTGAGTTTTTTCAAAGGGGCATTGCTGAGCGACCCCCACCATATTTTGCAAAAGCCGGGCGAACATTCTCACTCAGACCGCCTCATCAGATTTACCAACTTGGAGCAGATTGTGGAGCAGGAACCACTTATTAAAGCCTACATTCAGGAGGCGATTGAACTGGAAAAATCGGGCTGTCGAGTGCCTTTGGCAAAAAAATCGGAACCTTTCCCAGCCGAGTTAGAAATTACATTTACCCAGGATACTGCCCTCAAAAAAGCCTTTGAATCCCTGAGCCCCGGGCGAAAAAGAGGCTATCTCCTCTATTTCTCCCAAGCCAAACAATCGACTACCCGGCTAAGTCGCATTGAAAAGTGTCGGCAAAAAATCCTGAACGGGGAGGGGCTTCACGATAAATACAGCGGATAACCTGCTGCTTTGCCTCTTGGATTTTTTTCTAACTTTTTGCCTGCTAAAAAGCCACCTTCTTTCCCCGAAGTCTGCGGATTAAACGGATGAAAGTCTTGACCTATAAAATTCATTTGCAAAAAATGGTAAATTTGGTAATCGTTTGAAAAAAAATTCCTTGGCCAATCAAAAAAAATATGCAAAAAAGAATTTGGTGGTTATGGTGGGGATTGGTGCTGGTTTTGGGGCTTACCCTGCTTACCCCTCAGTTAGTCCCTCCGCAAGACAAAGCGGTTTTGTCAGCCCACCCTCCTCCGCAGAAACAGGCTGTTCGGGTTTCGCCCGCGTTTCCCCGCCTGGCACGGCTTGCCCCCCACCCTGATTACCAGCCCCTGGCCCAATTGCTAGCCGCCCAGCCAGGCACTGATTCCCTGCACCGTGCCTGGGCCCGCTATGAATCAGTCAAAACCCATTACCAGGCCTTCAACCAAGGCTGGCAGAATCTGGAACAAAGCCGCTTGACCAAGTTGCGCCGATGGGCACACCAGGAACTGGACTCCTTGCAAAAACAAAGGCCATTCTCCGTTTTTTATCCCTTCAGTGGCCCTGATTTTTTGAATGTGGCGGTGGTATTTCCCCAGGCCCAGACCTACCTGTTGTTTGGCCTCGAGCCAATGGGCGAACTCCCCGCCCTTTCCCGGATGCAAGGCCAGTATCTGGAGGCTTATCTGCTCAACATTCGCCAAGCCCTTTCCGAAATCTTTCAACGCAATTATTTCATAACGGTCCGTATGGGGCAGGCCTTCAACACCAATGTCAAAGGGGTTTTGCCCATTTTACTAGTTTTTTTGGCCCGCACTGGCCACGAGATTCTGAGCATTGAAGCCGTTTTTTTGGATAATCAAGGCCAAGCAAGCTTTCTGCCACTAGGACAAAAAGCCGCCGGGCTGCCAGGCTTGCGCATTCGCTTTCAGGCAGAGGAAGAAGGGCAGGGCCAGCCAAAAGAACTTTTTTACTTTCCCGGCGACCTGGCCAATGCGGCTTTCCAAAACAAAAAAAACTTGCAGACCTTTATCCAATCTTTTCCGCGCCGCCTCACGCTGGTCAAATCCGCCTCCTATCTGATGCACACCTCCCCTTTTTCCCTTATTCGGCAGTTTATTCTTGACCATACCGAGGCTTGTGTGCAAGACGATACTGGCTTGCCCTATGCCTTTATGAAGAAAGCGGGCTGGCAGGTAAAGCTCTACGGCAAATATGCCCGCCCGATTCGGGATTTTAACCACGGCTACCAGCCTGACCTGGCCCAGATTTTTGAAAAAGAGGCGGCCCAAATTCCAAACCTCGATTTTACCTTTGGCTACCACTGGTGGACGGATAAAAGCAGCATTTTACTGGGCCAAAAGCCCTAAGATTTGTCGCTTGGCGGGGCAGCTTTTGTTTGAGGAGCCAAACCTTAAAAAGGTCTAAATCTGCTAGTTTTGTATTTTTAAAGTTGTGTTGAAAGAGTATGACAAGATGATAAAGGTAGTATTGATTGAAGACCACGCGCTTTTTCGGGAAGGGCTAAAGAAATTACTCACCGAAACGGGCAAAATTGAGATTGTAGCCGAGTTTGCTCAACCTACCCACGATAGTTTTAGTGCCTTTGTCGAGCAAAACCAAGTAGATATTGTGCTTTGCGATGTCAACCTGCCCGAAATGAATGGCATTGAGTTTTCACGTTGGATTCATGAAGCGTATCCCTTGCTGCGGGTGGCCCTGCTGAGTATGCACAAAGAAGAAATGTATGTTTTGCAAGCCCTTGAAAACAATTTGGATGGGTATTTTCATAAGGACATTTTGCGCCACGAACCCCTGAGCGGCCTTGAAAAAATGCGCCAGGGAGAAAAATATTATTGCCAAAGTGTGCAAAATGTGATTGCCTATTTTTATATCGCCCACGGGCATCGCAAAGCGCAAACTCCGGCCGCCCTGCTGACTCCCCGCGAAAGAGAAGTGATTCGCCATATCAGCAAGGGTTTTTCAAACCGCGAGATTGCCGAAAAACTAGGCATTAGCCACCGCACCGTCGATAACCACCGAAATAATATCTTCCGCAAGTGTAGCCTGAAAAATACTGCCGACCTGGTTCGATTTGCTTTCGAGAATGGCTTACAAGCATAAAGAAACTTACTTCGTAAGAATGGCTTTGTTTACGCCATTGAGCACAACGCAATTTTTTCTCACACATCTAAGCGAAAATCAATAAGATAGCAACCAAACGCTTTTTTAAAGACAAAAGAAGTCTTTTTTTGAAGCTCCCTCCCTTTTTGGGTATTTTTTGTATTTTTTAGGCTTTGTTCCAATTTGACACTATTTTTAGTTTTTATTTTTGCAAGTCATTGCAAATCAAAGCTTTGGCCATTAAGCTGTTTTTTAATGTAGAAGATTCCCTCCGGGCGGCTTTTCCTTTGCGTAGTTTGGACGATTATTTCACTTAGATAAAGGAGAAATCTTGCCTGAAATACCTTTGCTTTTCCTAACGGCGAAATCTACCTTTATTCCTTCAAGCGTATTATCCAGAAAGTAGCAGGCATTTAAAAAAAATAAGAAGGGCCGCCAATGAAGCAAATCGAGCGGAAAGTTGCCGGGCCTCTGCCTTTCCTGTTTTTTGAAAAATGCAAGTATTTTCTCTCTAAATATTATGCAGGAAAGAACCCTACAAGCTGGTAATCACATTACTTTATTACACCTTCCCCAAAAAAAATATTTTCACCTGTGGCTATTGGCTGCCGACGGCCTCAAAGGTCAAGAAGCCTTTCGCAGTGAGATAAGGCGGGTGGTGCAATATTGTCTGGCTCACCAGGCAAAAGGCTTGCTTATCAACATCAAAGATTTTCAGGCCAATATTCCCCTTTCGCTCAAAAACTGGCTATTACAGGAGGCTTTTTTTTATTTGCGCCGGTCCTCCCTGAAAAGAATTGCCATTGTTTTTGGGGCCAATGTGCATCACCAGGTTTTGTTTGAAGAGATATTGGGCAACAAGACCGAGCGCGATTTCTCAGTGGCTTCTTTCACCTCCGAACCCGAGGCCATCGTATGGTGCCAGCAAAGTAATTTCCGCAAGCTTGCTTAGCCCTCAAGCGGTTTGCGGGTCTTTTTGAGCTGGGCATACAATAAGCGAATAAAACAGGCGTAATTTTGGTATATTAATTCACATTCTTTAACCAAATTATGTCTAGCGATGCAAAAAACATTTTCTTTAACGGGCCTTATTTTTACAGCTTTGCTGGCCGCCTGCGGCGATGATGACGGTGTGCCAGCCAATGGCGTTGCTTTTGAAAAC
>JAAUUB010000173.1 GCA_012031215.1 Microscillaceae bacterium
GGTGATTTCTCCGGCATGGTGGCCGAGGCTGGATTGGCTGTTTTTGGGGCAGGACTACTTTGGGGGGTCTCTGTGGCAATCAGCGCAATAGGTTGACCAATCGGCACTACTTCGCCTTCCTGGGCCAATATTTTTTCCAGAATGCCTTCAATAGGAGCCGGAATTTCGGTATCTACTTTGTCGGTGGCGACCTCGAGCACAGGTTCATCCAAGGCGATGGCCTCCCCTTCCTGTTTTAGCCATTTGAGAATGGTGCCTTCCATTACGCTTTCGCCCATTTTAGGCATCACCATTTCTACGCTTGCCATATTTCCTCAAATTTTAAAAATGAATCAAATTTTTTGCCAACAATCCTTATAAAAATTGGCTTGGCTTGGGCAAAATTAAGAAAAAATTTAATCCTGCCCAGAAACCCCATTGCCGTTGAGATGGGAAAGTTGCAAACTATATTGCCAAAGTTGCCGGGCTTTGAGGTCGTTTCGGGCCTCACGGCTGGGCACGCGAATTTGTGAATTAGAAAAATATTCTCCGGTAACGTGGCTTAGTTCGGGGTTAGTGGCCAAAAAAATGGAGGTAGCGGCTCCTTGCTCTGGGCTTAGCAAAAAGCGGCGGCCCAGTTTAAAAAGAGATTTGAACCATTCGGGACCTTCACTGCCAAAATTGGAAGCCACACTGCCCGGGTGCAGGGCATTGACCGTAACCGATGTGCCTGCAAGATGCCGGGCCAGTTCACGGGTAAACAAAATATTGCACAGTTTAGACAGGCCATAGGCCTTCATACTATTATAGCCCTCGGCCATTTGCAGGTTTTGCAGGTTCAGGCTCCGCACCAAACGGTGGGCCTCGGATGAAACATTGACAATGCGCCCCTGTGGGGCAGCTTTGAGGGCGGGCAAGAGATACAGGGTCAGAATGAAATAGCCCAGATGATTGACGGCAAAGGTTTTTTCAAGGCCTTCGCGGGTGATTTCACGGTCAGCCTTTTGAGAGCAGCCCGGCATTATTGACCAGTACATCGAGGACGGGAAAACGGGAAATCAGGGCCTGGCCCAGCTTTTTGGTATCGGCCATATTGCCCAAATCGGCCAAGAAAACTGTTATTTGTGCATTCCCGCTTTTTTGTATCAATTCCTGGCGAGCCGCCTCTGCCTTTTCGGCATTGCGGCATACCATTACCAGATGCGCCCCTTTTTTGAGCAAGGCCAGCGCGGTGTAAAATCCGATGCCCGAATTGGCGCCCGTTACCACACATATTTTTCCCTTCATGGTTTCTTTTTACTTTGGTGTGAAATTAGCGCATTTCGCCAAAAAGCATTTGGCTATTTTCGGGAAAGTTGTTCTGCCTTTGCACAAAAAAAAAATTTGAAAAATCACGAAAAACCTTCGTATTTTGAACAATAATTTTGAGAAAAATGCCGCAATATCTTATCTACCTGCTTTTTTGGGGATTGATTTTGCCCGGTTTGGTTCGGGCGCAAGTAGATCCAGGAGAAACGCTGCGGCAAAGCCCCCTCGAGACCGCCCGCCTGGCCGCCAACCATGCGCTGGCCCGCCAGGATTATCGCCAAGCTACCCGCTATTATACCCAAATGGATACCCTCATTGCCCAGATTGACAATGCCAAAGCCCGCCTACGCGAAGGCATTGTGTATCTGGAAGATTTGCGGGGTTTTGCCGAAAAACTAATTCGCCAAAAACAATATCCCGCCGCCCGAGAAATCTTGCAATTGATTTATCAGAAAACCAAGGTCTTGTTTTCTCCCGAAAAAACGCCTACAAAATTTATCAACAGCATCGGTGGTTGGGCGAGCAGTACCAACTGATGGGCGATTATGCGCAGGCCCTCCTGCACTTCAAAACCATCGCTGGCAAAGAGGCCGAAGGGCGGGTGGTGCTCTGGGACAGCGAAATGTTTGAGAAATGTGTGGAAATGAAACATTATGAATTGGCTCGCCAATATGCCGAAAGGAGTGTGCGGGAGGTATTTGATGTGCAAACTTACAAAAGCTATGTGGAGACGTACCCCTTCGATTTGGCCCGAGCCATCCCTGAGATATACGCGCCTCTCAAATCCATTTCGGAAGCTTCTGTTTTTTACCCAGTTTTTTTGGAAGTGAATGCTCGCTTTGATGAAATTGCCGACTATGTCCACGACCTGGCCCATATTTACAAGCTCCTGGGCAATATGGAATTATCGCAAGAATACTACCGCGCTTTTGCCCAGATTTATGAAAAATTGCTGGATTTTCTGAGCCAAACCCGCGAACAATATGCCTTGCCCGAAAGTGTAAACGTCCGCCTAAGCCAAGCCCGAAAAGCCCTTCGCCAGGTAGAAAGTGAATTAATTTATTTTGATAAAATAGAAACAGAACGGCAACTCAAACAACAAGAGGCCGCACTGCTCGAGGCCAAAAGCGAACGCTACCGCAATATCGGCGAAAAAGCCAAGCAAAAAGCCAGCTTTTTCCAAAAAACGGCCTCGCTCAACCAAAAACTGATGGCCGAGGCCGAATCGCGCAAGAAAGCTCTCGAGGAAAAAAACAAGGCCCTAAATGCCCAAAAAGAACTCCTACAAAAAAAGAAAGATTTACAATCGCAAACCAATCTTTATCTCTCGGCCGCCATTGGCTTGTTTCTCCTCTTGATTGTGGGGCTGGCCCGCAGCCGGCAGCGTTACTTGCGCCTGAGCCAATCCCTCGAAAAAAGCCGTCAAGAGCTTGACCACCGTAGTAAGCAGCAAGGGGCCATGCTCAAAGTACTGGAAAAGCAGAAAAATTCTTTGGAAATGCTCCAGCAGGAAAGCCAGTCCAGCCTCCACTATGCCCAACGCATACAAAGGGCCATACTCCCCCGCATGCATCAAATCAAAGCGGCATTGCCTGATTCTTTTATCTTTTTTCAGCCCCTGGAAGCCGTAAGCGGCGATTTCTACTGGTTTACGGAGCTAGAGGATAAAATCATTTTGGCCGCCATTGATTGCACGGGCCATGGCGTGCCCGGGGCCTTTATGAGTATGCTGGGGGATGCTTACTTGCATGAGATTGTGAAAATTCGGGAAATCACCCGGCCTGACCAGATTTTGACAGAACTTAACTTTTGCATTCGGGAAGCCCTCAAATCGCCCGAAACAGAAGTAAGCGATGGCATGGATGCTGTCATAATAACCATCCACCGAGAAGCCGGTTATTTAGAGTTTGCCGGGGCCAAAAACCCGCTTTATATTGTAGAAAAAGGCCAACTTACTGAACTGAGGGGCAGCTTGATGAGCATTGGCACCTATGCCGGGCAAGCTGTGGGGCCGGAAGGTGCTTTTCCGCTGCACCGTGTGCCTTTGACCCTTAGCTCTGTGTTTTATCTCTGCTCCGATGGTTATCAAGACCAGTTCGGAGGGCTAGAAGGGCGTAAGTTTATGAAAGGTAAATTCAAAAAATTATTGCTCAAAGCCCACCGCCTTTCTTTTTATGAGCAGGTAAAGCTTTTGGGCAAACGATTTCAAACTGGCAAGGCGACTACGCCCAGGTGGACGATGTCCTTGTTATGGGCTTTCGCGTACCCGTTTGAGGCTTTTTGTGGTGTTTATCTTTTTTTCAAAAATTCTTTTTTTCAAGTCTTTGTCATTTTGGGCTGTTTGCTACGTTTTTTAAAAAAAAGTGTTTGAAATTTGCCAAACAAATGTTGAACACCTACTTTTGAAAGGCAATAACCGCCTTACAATACCAATATACCTGACTTTATTAAAGGGCTTTCATTCTTTTAGTGCGATAGGCCATTATTGACCCTCCCGCCTGAATAGAACTATATTTTGAAAAGCATATCCTCCAAATTTGATTTCGTGTGAAGGGATAAGCTGTTTATGTTTTATTTCCGAACTTATACTTTTTATTATACAAAAAAACGGGACACAAAAATGAAAACCCTGGGCGCGGCGATGATAGCCACTGGCATCACAATTATGGCTGTTTTGATGGCACTGGAATCAAAAAACAACCTGTACACCCTCCACAAAGTGCAATATGCCGCCAAAACCGCCGATGTTACCCCATCTTGTCAAACTCCGGCCTGGTATCGTTTTTTTCGCCCTGCTCGGGCCAATGACCTTGGGCCCAGCCTCGCTTCGCAAAGCCTCCTTATCCGGCGGGCCAACACCCCCCCGACAAGAAGGCTTCCTGCCTTTTGAACTGGTCAATTCTAGCCTTTCGGCCAAGACCCTCACTACCCAAAACGGCAGCCTGATTATGATACAGGAAGCCCTCAATCCGCAAGGAAAATGGACCCCGATTGAATACTGGGATTTCAACTGGGAAATCGGCAGCGATACCACGCAGTTTGTACTCTTGCCCCAACATGGGGTGCTGGTGATGGTGCCCGTGTTCTCGGGCGATTTTGCCACGAAAATCCGGCTTAAACTTACAACCAGCCTCCCGCCTAAGGCCTCGCAGGTAATTTACAGTGAGGTTTTTGAAGGAATGGTGAAGCCCGGGCAATTTAAAAAGCCGGAATCCGCCCAAGCCAACTTCAGTTACCTGGAAGGGCAACCCTAATAGGATTCAAAAAACAATAAGCCGCTACCTTCGCCCACCCAGCACCGTTTCAAGCATTGCGCGGCTCATCCCGGGCTGAACCTCCGGTTGGTACAAACATCGGATTAATTTACGGTCAATGGAACTAGGCCGAGACCTTGTACTCCATCCCTGAAAAAAGATGCTTCTCTGGTACAGCTCCGAATCCTGACCCAAGCCCAATGATTGTATCAGTTCTTCCCAAAGGAGGTGCCGGGCTAGTCTTGTCCGCAGGGTATCAGGCCCTACATACACCCAGGCTTTTTGAATTTCGCCTGTGGGCCTTGCCTCCAGCCAAAAAAAACCCTGGTTGATTGTCAACCACCGGGCCGCCTGGGGTACATACTGGCGGGCAAAAGCCTGGGCTTCACCGCGAAAAATGATAAGATGAGCCGACCCGGGCTGGCGGGCCCACTCAAAAGATAAAGGCCCAGCCCAGCGATGTAAACGACGAAGGATTTTATCGAGGAGGCGGGTTTGAGAGCGGTTCCAAGCCCCGTCTGTATAAATGCGAATGGGGTGGGTCCACTTTTGGATACAGGCACAAGCTTCGCCATATTCGCGGCCCAGCGCAATTGCATAAAAATACGCTTGCTGGCTTGGACTTAGCCTTTGGGCAAAAACGGGCCTCGCAGACAGCCCAAGGCACAAGCACAGACCCAAAAAAGCCCCTACAAAATGCGAGAAACCTTCAATTTTTAAAAAAATACTTTGCATTGGGCAAAAAAGGCTTTGCTTTTGGTTTAATTCTGCTAAAACTAGAAAAAAATACGGGGAAAAAGTGGCCAAAGCCTATTTTTACAGTTTACTCATACACGCAGTATATGCCCGTAATTTTAGAAACCCGCCATTTAACAAAATCTTATCTGAGTGCGGGCCAAAGCCTGACCGTATTGAAAGAGGTAACTTTTGAAGTAGAAGAAGGCACTACTTTTTCCATCGTTGGTCCTTCGGGAAGTGGTAAGACTACCTTACTGGGGCTTTGTGCCGGACTAGACCGGGCCTCTTCGGGGTCGGTAATACTAAATGGTATTACCCTCGATCGCCTCAATGAGGACGAGCGCGCGCGGATACGCAATCAATTTGTGGGTTTTGTGTTCCAGAACTTTCAACTCATTCCTACCCTGACCGCCCTCGAGAATGTGATGGTTCCCCTGGAACTAAGGGGCAAAAAAAATGGGAAAGCCTTGGCCAAAGAGTTTTTGGGACAGGTGGGCCTGGGCGACCGGGGGCATCATTATCCGGCCCAGCTTTCCGGGGGAGAGCAGCAAAGGGTCGCAATGGCCCGGGCTTTTTCCAACCAGCCACGCATCTTGTTTGCTGACGAGCCCACGGGCAACCTTGACGACGAAACGGGCACTAAGGTAGAAAAGCTGCTTTTTGACCTCAATGCCGAGCACGGGACTACCCTGGTTTTGGTTACACACGACCTGGAACTGGCCCGCAAAACCAACCGGGTGCTCCGGCTCAAAGGAGGGGAAGTGATGAGCCTGGAAACCTTACCTTCTTCTCAACATTAAAACCTAACACCAGCATTGAAGCCCAGCCACATTTTTAGGCGGGTACGCTTGTTGATGGTTTCATCCACGAACGACCAGGGTGCAATGCGCGAACCCACGCTGTCTTGTCCATTGCGCAGTTGGGAGGCCAATAAATTGAGCGTAGGCCCAAAGAAAAAGCCCGAGCGGGAGATTCCTTCGCGCACCAGACTCACTTTAAACTGAATCAGGGAATTGAAAGCCCGGGTGATTTCGCGGCCTTCGTTGATATGGTACAAAATGGCCTCCCCATTAAGATACAAGCCATTGCGAAGCAAATGCTCCGTGCCGAAGCCATAGCCAAAGGCCCAGCGAAAATCAGTGGTATTGTACTGACTGCTCAGGGCAAAGATGTTATAGAAGGGCCGCACGCCTATTTTAAATCCCAAGTTTGCATAGAAAGTCTCTCCAGCCCACATTTCCAGGCGACGAAAGCCGTTTTGGCGCACAATGCTCAACAAGCCAATGGGTACTCCCTGTACCGAATCAGCCACGTTGATTATCCCCAATTGCACCCCTTTTACCCTCTGAGCCACATTCATAAGCCCCGAAACCTGTATTCCTTCCACTTCTTCGGCTATGTTTAAGATGCCACTTCCTTGAAAACCTTTTACTTTTTTGGCTACATTGGCAATAGCGGCTCCCTGAAAGTTTTGGGTATTGTGTAAATCTACATTTATAATGCCCGCCGCCTGAGCATTAAGACCTTCGTTTTTGTAAAGACGAACCGGATGAACAAGTGGCAATAGCTTGCGATAACCCGCAAAATTGAATATGCCCGCCGCCTGAATCCCTTGCAAACGACGGCCGCTTAGGTTAAAAAAGCCCGCCCCCTGAAAGCCTTTCACATCCTTGTTGACAATATTGAACAAACCCGCCAATTGTACTCCTTCGGCATAATCGCTGGTGATATTGCCCAATCCCGCCGCTTCAAAGCCTTTCAAGGCGGCTGACACCCCCAAGAGCCCGTGCAGGGATAGACGGTTTCGCACTTCAAAAGCTTTCCAGTGGTTGGTGCTCAGCGGGTATAGCAGCCCGGCATGAAAAACCTGCGTGGGATATTCTTTGTGCAGGGTGTCGTCCAATGGTCGGGGGCGGGGCCGGAACAAATTCCGCAAACCCCGTCCATTGGCAATAGTTTGCCCCACAAATACCGGGGCCGGAAAAGTGTTTGGGGCCTTCAGGGCGGGTTCTTGCAAAGCTTGCCGGGGCAAGAATGCCAGCACTGGGTTCAGAATGAACGCCCTGCCTGTTTTTTGGGCATCCCAGAAATCCTCTTTTTCCAAAGTGGAAAGGCTGGTTAACTTCCCGGCAGACAGTTCTTTTTTTAGACCGGCCGACAAAGGTGGAGGTGAATAGGAGCTCCTGGGCCGGGATGTTGTCTCCCCGTGGGGCAGCTCTGGACTGGCTGTCCTGGCAAGGGATTGGCGCGAAGGCTTTTGTTCACTCTGTGCTTGTGCTGGGGGGGGCAAAGCCGCTTTTACTTCTTTGGAAGCCGCCTCAGGAGAAAACAGGTTTTTTTGGGGAGACCTGGTCTGGGAAAGGCTCAGCCCCAAGCCCAGCACCGCCATCCAAAGCAGTACCCTGAAGGCCCAAGCTCCGGGCATCCGGCAAATTTTTTTGCAAACCACAAGCCTTAAGTTTTTTTTGTAAGTCCTGCCAGTCATCGGGGCAAAAAGGCTCCTCGTGGTTTTGGGCAATTTTCCTGAATAAATGGTCAATTGGGGTCTTATCCGGCATATCTTGTCAGCGATTTATCTTCGTTGGATTGCATCAGTTTGTTTTGCAGGTGGCGGCGGGCCTTGGCCAGGTTTGATTTGGAAGTCCCCTCATTGATTTGGAGCAGTTCGGCAATTTCGCGGTGATTATACCCCTCAATGGCGTAGAGATTAAAAACCGTCTGATAAGCCGGGGCAGTTCGCGTATGAGCCTGAGCAAGTCTTCATAAGCAATTTTACGATAGACTGAATCATCATCATTGCTGAGGCTATTAAAGGCATTTATGTCCTCTTCAATTGACAGGTTCGCCTGTAATTTGCGTTGCTTATGATATTGAGTGATGGCCGTATTGACCATAATCCTCCTAATCCATCCTTCCAGGCTGCCTTCAGCTTTGAAATGGGATAAGTTTTGAAATACCTTAATGAAGCCCTCTTGCAGGATATCGCGGGCTTCCTCGCCCGATTGGGTATAGCGTTGGCAAACACTCAACATTTTTCCGTAAAACATCTCATAGAGCATTTGTTGGTACTTGGCTTTTCCCGCCCGACAGCCCCTCAGGATTTTACTTTCCCAGGATTGGTCATACATATTGCCGCAAAGGTTAAAGGACAGACCAAATGTTTGCGCAAAAGGTTGCCTGCCCTGGTGATGGTTTATGGTATATATGGTAGTGGGCATTTGGGCCCTTTTTGTTACAATGGCTATGTATGGACAAAGTACGCAAAAATTTATGAATTTTGGGGCGTTTATTCGTTCAAAGCCTGGTGCCTTTCCTTCGTCTTTAGGCACTGAATTTGGCGATAACCGAAGGCCAACCGTTTTGGAAGGGCCCTGCTAAAGTGATTACAGATTTGCCAGTTTACATGATTCTCAATGGCTTATTGCTCGTGATTGGAGTTGCCGGTTTGCGTTATCTTTCCGGCTCGTCTCCCCTTTCCCGATGGTTTTGGCCCGCGCTTTTGTGCAAATGCGCCGCCGGACTTGCCTATGGCGGTTTGTACATGTTTTACTACGAGAACGGAGGGGATACGATTAATTTTTTTTTGGATGGGGCTCGTTTTGCACAATTGGCCCGGCTATCACCGCAGACATTTCTGCGGGTCGTTTTTTGGCAGGAATATCATCCTCTGGAACCCTTTGCGGTTTTTAACCTTTGGTATCAGGCCCGGACCTTGTTTTTTGTAAAGCTGGTCAGCTTTTTTGCCTGCTCACCCACGACCACTATTGGCTCATCAGCCTTTACTTTTCCATCTTTTCTTTCTGGGGGATGTGGCTATTGGCCAATACCCTGGCCCGGCTTTTTCCGCACCTGGCTTTGGCAGCAGCTCTTTCTTGTCTGTTTTGGCCTAGTCTGGTCTTTTTTAGTGCCGGGCTTTGTAAAGAAAGCTTGGCGATGGGGGCCTGGGCCTGGCTATTGGCCCGCCTCCTTACATATTTTTTGCCCTTTGCCAAGCCTCGGGCCTATCATCTGCTAAGCCTGGGCCTGCTGGTGATGTGGGGAATGCTGTTGATAGAACTGAGAATATATTTTCTGATAGGAATTGCCGGGGCAGTAGGTGCCTACATTTTCGGGTCGGCCATTTCTCTGGCCAGTCGAGCAAATTACTCTAAATTGCTTTTCAAAGGAGTACTGGCGCTTGGGTTGGGAGGCCTCTTGCTGGGGCTGGCCATCCGCCTCCATTATCTGCCCCCCCCTGCTCGCCTGATGGAAGCCCTGGTGCACAGCCACAACAAAATGTATATCAAATCGAGGCCCGATGACCTGATTCATTATTCTGTTGCAGGTGGAGCCGGGTATATTACCCTGAATTCCAAAGTAAGCAGTTTGCTCATTAATTCACCCACCGCACTTTTTTCGGTGCTTTACCGCCCATTGGTGTGGGAGCACGGCGGCAGCCGCTTAAAGCAAGTGCTGGGGATAGAAAACCTCTTACTCCTGGGGCTGAGTGGGATAGCACTTTTTCGGCTGTTTTTGGGGCAAAAGACCGCGCTTAGGCAGGCTGGCCCCCTGGTAGGGGCGGCTTGTTTGTATGTAGTGGTGTTAGGGATTCTCATGGGACTTTCTACCCCCAATTTTGGAACGCTGGCCCGTTATCGTATCGGCATTTTACCCGTTTTTGTATTTTTGGTGCTGGCGCAGGTGTGGCCCCTTTTCAAAAGAAAAGCTCCTTCGTACGAATGAAGGAGCCATCAGAATATGGGTTTTAGTAAAAGTTATGCTTTTGTTTACTTTAAGCAGGCCTAAAAGCCCCCTTGCTTTAAATTAGTATACCACAAGGAAGCACCGCACTGGAGAAAAAAATTTGCTTTTTAAAAAAATATCCCCCCAGAAGGCCCCACCCCCAAAAAGGGAAGCAGCCCCCACAAATGACTGTACCAAAAAAAACGCCTTCCAAAAATTGAAAGACGTTTTTTGTTAACAAAACATGGTTATCAAAACAAAAGATGAAACGGCTATATGGTTTTATCTTCTCGTGTCAAAAATAAAACAAAGTTCTATGCTATACAAGGTACTTTGTAAAAATTTAACAAATTAAAGCATTTTGTTTTTGTGATAAAAACTGATAATCAGGCTTTTATAAAGACAAGGTGTGCTTTTTTTAACAATTAAAATTTCCTGAGGAGGAAGAAAAAGC
The DNA here is from genome assembly GCA_012031215.1 of Microscillaceae bacterium. Classification (GTDB taxonomy): domain Bacteria; phylum Bacteroidota; class Bacteroidia; order Cytophagales; family Microscillaceae; genus JAAUUB01. Next base: position 10,456 of record JAAUUB010000173.1, read on the forward strand.
CCTTCATCGGAGGTCAGATGTGGCTTTATTCTCAGGCAAAGCCCCTAACACTTGTAATTAAAAACGCACAAGAATCTACATTTCCTCGTTTTCACAGTGATAAAGAAAAATGGGCAGTAGCATCCACTAATTATGCTTAAAAATGGCCTCTGAACTCCAAGATCAACAAAGCATTCATCAATTAGAAAAGCGCCAAGGCGGGTATTTTTTATCTCCGGGTCCCCGGCAGCCTGGGTCCACCAGTTTTGA
>JAAUUB010000174.1 GCA_012031215.1 Microscillaceae bacterium
CCAAAGGCCAGGCCGTTTGGTTGCTACACGGGCAATACCAGAAATACCGCGACCGGGAACTACGCGAGGAAGGCTACTTTACAAAGGCCTCAAACATGACAAATGGTGGGAATTTGACAGCAAAGGCACCCTGATTGAAAAAATCACCTACCACCTTGGCCATAGTGCTGAGGCCAAAATCTCTTATTATGATGAGGCCGAAACCAAGATGAAAGAGATTGTTCCCTTTGTGCACGGGCGTTGCGAAGGAAAATATTACCGTTTTTATGAAAATGGGGTCATTGCCGAAATGGGCGATTACGAAAACAACGCCAAAGTGAAGCTATGGCGCGAATGGCACGCAAACCGCGCCCGCAAGCGCGATACTCAATGTCCCCAAAATTGGTGGGATGAAAAGGAGCCTTTTCTCCTGCGCGAATGGAACGAAAAAGGCCAAATGACCTATGACCTGGACCGGGGCGGAAAACTCAAGAATTGAGCCCTGCACTAATCATCCGGCGATGGTAGTTGATTTGCCCCAGGTGATAGCCAAAATGCGCCATTACGTGGTGCAAAATCAGTTCAGTGGAAAAAATTTTGCCTTCCAGGGCCAGGGGAAAATCACGTTCCAGCATCTCCTTCGGTAAATGGTCCAGAATAGAGGGCAAAAGACGCATTAGGCCTTCAATCAGTTCCAGTATTTCGGCGCGCGGCACTTCCCGCACCGTGAGCTCATAGGTTTTGTCGCGTTCGTAGCCGGTTTGGCCCAGGGCGGCCCCAATGTAAAAATTTAGATTGCCAATCAAGTGTATGGCCAGATTTCCGCCTGGATTGGACAAGCCCGGCACGGCTTGCCAAAGGGAAGCCTCCTGGGGGTAGGCCACTATTTCTTCGTGAAGTTTTTTTAGTTCCCGCATTAAAATAACGCGATAATGTTTGGGGTTGAGGGCCATATTTTTGAACTAAATTAGGATATTCAGAATTGAAAAATAAACCTTCATAAAGCCGAAAAAAACGATGTTTAAAAATTTATTTGGTTCCGGTAGCGAGAAAAAATCTACAAAAAGTATTCCCTGGGAAACCCTGCAAACTGCCGCTCAGTTTGGGGAGCTTATTTCCAGTTCTCAAAAACAACCCGTTTTGATATTCAAACACAGCACCCGTTGCGCCGTGAGTGTTTCGGTCTTGGCACGCTTGGAACAAAGCTGGGAAGCCGAAGAAATGAAGGGCATTAAGCCTTACTTTTTAGATTTAATTCGTTTTCGGGAGGTTTCTGATTTGGTAGCCGAAAAGCTCAAAATTCTGCACGAATCGCCGCAGGTAATTTTGGTGCTAAATGGGGAAGCATTTTACGAAGATTCCCACTATGGCATCCTCTACGAAGAAATCAAGGCGGCCCTGGCCAATGCCTGAAAAATCAGCTGCTGTCTATCCATTTCGCCCCGAAGGAAATGCGGGCGAAATGGATTCCCCCGCTTCGGCCTTTTAGCTATATTTGATTTCCTTAAGTTTTTCCATCATCCGTTCCCAAATCTGTTCAAAGGGTAAGATTTCCAAAAATAGATTTTGGGTCTGTAGCTCCAGGGGTGTGTTTTCCATTTCCTGCACAATTTTTTCGGTGGCTTTGCGGGTATGGTAAAACCGAAAATTCTCTTGCTGCATCAATTGCAGCAAATTGATAAAGCATTCACTACGGTAATACTCATCCTTTTTGGGATATCGGCGGCAATAGGGCAGCAAGGCCTGAATACAATCGCCTACGCCCAGAGTATCGTGGCGCTCAAGATAATACAAAGCCTGAATGGCCAGGATAGAAATATTGAGTCCCCGCCGTTCTTTGTCAAAAGGAGGACGGTCATCTACAAATTCGCTGAGCTTAAAATTAAGCTTGGTGTTTTGAATCAAAGGCCGGATTTCGCGGCGCTTGTCATTGCGATACAAATAATGCAAATAGGCTTGAAAAGTCAACCACTTATTTTTATCAAGATTATCCAGATTTCGGAAAGTAGCCTGTTCTAATACTACTTTGAATACTTGGGCCGCGGCTTCGTACTGGCCACTGTGAAGGGCCAGCAAAACCGAAAGTACTTGAAGCTGAAACCAGGGCAGGGTTCCTTCGGCAAAATTTTCGAGTTGTTGGGCGTATTGTTGGCCCTCCGGAAAATGCCGCAGTTGGACGAAAACGTTCATCTTCTCCACCTGCATTTCCATCAATTGGGCCGGGGCGCAATACGATGAATGAAGCATGAGCAGGCGTTCGTGCTTATTGAGCAACTGCAATACCTCGGGATAATCATTTTGCAATTGTTTTTCAAAAGTTTGGATTTTAAGTAGGTGCGTCTCGATGGCCGTACTTTTGAATTTTTGCCAGTCAGACAATACCGTTTGCCGATGCTGGTGGGCCAGCTTGAGGGCATTATGGCGATTGGCTTTTGATTTGTGATAGGTGCTCACCACTTCCTGATAGAGCCGTTCGGAGCGGTCTTCGGCCACGCGGCGTTGCTCGAGCCTTTCGCAAAGATTGCGGTACATCACAAAATCACGATAATTTTGCTGTTCGTGATGAAAACGAGCCATAATCCGGGCACATTCATACTCAATTTGGGTAAGATGATACTCCTGGGCTTTCTTCATGTTTTTTCAATCATCGGTGCCGCAATCTCAATGGCATTGTTGAGAATGAGCACATTGGCATGATAAAGCGTGCGGTTGCAATCATAAAAAGCCACTTCCCGGGGCGAAAGATGGTCTTGGTTTTCGGTATCAAGAAAAAAAAGCGTGTTGAGAAGTTTCTGTTTGAGCCGGGTTTTGAGAATAAGATACTTCTTGGCCGAAGGCTCGCACTGATAGATGTCTTGTGCGGCTTCCTGGTCACTTTGGTATTTATAATTGTGAATGCCCTCAAAAAGGCGGTAATAGTTGCTGTTTTTGCCACGGCTTTGTTCATCAAAAAGTTCCACTTTTTTGATGCGTTTTCGGGTGATGAGTTGAACAAGTTCTTGGAGCGTTTCCATAATCAGACTACAATGAATAGTTAAAAAAATTGGTGTTGCGAACGGAAGAATTTATGAGAGCAATCAGTATTAATCCGGCCCTTACCGGCGGGTGGCTCCTAAAAACGGGTAACAAGTATCTTTGCCGTCTTTCAGGGATTGGAGAAGGCAAACCTGGCTTCCTGCTCAAAATTTGCCTTCACAATGAGCATCTTTCTTCGCAAATATAACATTAAATAATAGATAACCTAGTATTTTGTTGAGAATTTTTATTTTTTTCACTTGAAAAACTCAACAAAAAATAAGTTGGGTGAAAGCTTTTCTTTGATTAGTGAAAAATGGTATCTTAGTGAGCATTTAAACTGCTTCGTTTTTTTGAATCAATACACTCTTATAATACTCAAAATATGGCGTATCAACTTTCCCTCCGCTACCCTCAAAAAAGAGCCTTTGTTACGGGTGCTGCCTCGGGCTTGGGCTGGGCCTTGTGCCAAAAGCTGGCCCACGAAGGCTGGCAAATAGGGCTGGCCGATTTGAATGCCCAAAAACTGGAAGAAGCCCGACAAATGGTGCTTCGGCAGGGAGGGCAGGCCTGGGCTTTTCCCCTGGATGTGTCTGACCGCGAGGCCTACGCCAAAGTGGCCGCCGATTTTTTGCAAAAGGCGGGCGGCATTGACCTGCTCTTCAACAATGCCGGCGTGGGCGATGGCGGAAAAGTAGGTGAATACAGCCTTGACAACTGGGAATGGATGATTGGCATTAACCAAATGGGGGTCATTTACGGTTGTCATTTTTTTGTGCCCACGATGCAGGCCCAGCAATCCGGCCACATTATCAACACGGCCAGCGCGGCGGCCATTGCCAGTGCGCCCGGAATGGCTAGCTACAATGTAACCAAAGCAGCTGTGGTATCGCTTTCCGAAACCTTACACACCGAACTGCAGGATTTTAATGTCAAGGTTTCTTGTGTGATGCCCTGGTTTTTTAAGACCAATATCATCCAGTATGCCCGGGGCGGAGAGGATATCAGGCGTATGGGGCAAAAAGCCATGGAAGAATCTCCCTATACGGCCGAAGAAGTAGCCGAAATCGTCTTGCAAAAAGCCGGGGCGCAAAAGTTTTATGTCGTGGTTACCAAAGAAGCCAAAAGCATGTGGTGGATGAAACGCTTTTTCCCCCAGCGTTTTTTCCGTATCGTGAAGCGAATGTATGACCAGCAGCAGGCCGAGGTGGCACAGCTTTCGGTTCAGGCAGCGCAAGCCACGCTGGTAGAAAAATAGGTAGGCCTGCTTTTGCCAAATAAAAAGGGCCTAAAAATCAGAATTCTTAAACACAATTTTGCCCTAATTCGTACTACCTTTGGGTAAGAAAGAATGAAGTAAAACAGCTACTTCATTCTTTTCTGTTTCTTTCCCTGTTTCCAGGCTGACTACCAACACCAGACACCATGATTAATAGCACTGGCGACCTCATTGAGCGCCTTAATATCACCAAAACCCTCTACAGCCAATTTGAACAAGGGGCCGAGCGAGGGCTCTCTTCCCAGCTCATAAGCGAAGCACTTCAGGAAGTCTATCAAAGAGGGCATCTGGTGATGGCGGGCTACATCTGGTTAAACTTCTTGCTGAGTTTTGGCTTCGCCTTTTTTTATCAGACCTGGCTGGCGTTTGCGGCTGTTGGTTTGCTTTCCTTGCTGGCTTTTCATCTAGCCGTTTATTTTTATCCCCAATATTTCTTTACACGGGTTTTGGCGGGCTTGGTCTTGCAGGCTTTTGTGTTGCTATTCATTTATCAGGTAGGCCGGCCCGAAGTACAATACTTTTTTTTCACTTCCTTCACTATGCTCATTGTCTATCAGGACGAGCGGGCGATGTGGCCCAGCGTGCTGCTTTTTTTTGGGCAAATGCTTTTCTTTGTTTTGCTGGGCACCTATGTAAACATCGGTTCCTTGGTTTGGGAAGGATTACAAAGAATTTATCCTGGCCCTGATACCCCATTTTCCCGAAAGCCAGGCCATTGATTACCTATCCCTGGCTTTTTATATGGGGATTTCTATATTGCAGGTTATCCTGGCCGGGGTTTGGTCCAATTATCTGCGCCGTCATACCATTCAGGAGGTGCTTTTCGCGAAAAAATTTTGCATAAGCAGCTTGAAGTAGAAAAAGCCAATGCCGAGCTGGCCGCAAATGTTCACCTTAAGACCCTGGATTTGCAAGAGGCCCTCGAGGCCTCACGCGCCACCGAAGAAGAACTCCGGCAAAATATGGAGGAACTCCAGGCCACCCAGGACGAAATGGAAAACCAACGCCAGCAATTGCTGGAAAACCAGCACCGAATGGAGCAGGTAGAAAAAGAACTGCGAGAGCGACAGGCCAATATGGAACGCAACCAATGGCTCGAGAGCAATCTCTCGCATTTTGATGACATCATGCGGCTCAAATATGACCAACCCCTGGATGAGTTTTCGGAAGCCATCATTCAGCATTTGGCCGAATTGATTCAAGCTACCCAGGGGGCCTTTTATATCTATGATGAAGAGCAGCAAAGCCTGGTGATGAGCGGTGGCTATGCCTGCACCCCGGCCTCAGTGAAGCAAAAAGCCTTTAAACTGGGAGAGGGAATGCTGGGGCAGGTCATCAAAACCAAAAGAACGATGCACATAGAGGCCCTGTCCAGCGAGAGCGTGGTGGTAGAATCGGCCCTTACCCGCATTCAAAGCCGTCATTTGCTCATCATGCCTCTGCTCTACAATGAAGACCTGCAAGGGGTCATTGAGATTGCCCTTCTCCATCCATTGGATGCCTTGCACCAGGATTTTATCCAACGCCTTTCTAAAAACCTGGCCGCTATGCTGCAAAGCATACGGGGCATTTTGCGCACCCAGAAACTGCTTACCCAATCGCAGGAAATCACGGCCCAGCTCCGGGAAAATACCCGCGAGCTCGAGAAAACCAAGAGAGAGGTAGAGCAAAAGGCCATAGAGTTTCAGACCCAGTTTCAGGCCATAGACCGCTCTATGCTCGTGCTGGAATATTACCAGGACGGCAAAATCCGTTCGGCCAATGATAATTTCCGCCAATTGGTACAATTTGAATCCGAAGAACTCACCGGCAAGCACCTGAGCGTCTTTCTGACCGAAGCCTTTCTCCAATCAGAGGAGTACCAAAACCTATGGCCACGCCTCTTCAAAGAAAATTACGCCCAGGCCGAGTATGCCGGGCAAACCAAAAACGGGCAGGCTTTTTGGCTCAGGGCCAATCACTACGGCTTGAAGGGCGCCGACCCACAATCGGACCGCATCATGGTGCTGGCCTATGACATTACCCGCGAAAAAGAGCAGGCCCGGAAAATAAAAGAACAACTCCGCACCCTGGCTGAAAAAGAAGAAATGATGCGCCGTAACCTGGACATTATGAAAGAACTTCAGGCCGAAGTGCAGCACAAAGCCGCGGAGCTTCAGGCCCAGCTTCAGGTGATTAATCTTTCTACGGCCATGATTGAATACGATAATCTGGGCTATATCCGGTATGCCAATGATAAGTTTTCACAAATCACCGGCTATGCCTCGCGCGAACTGGTGGGGCAGTCCAACAAAATCTTGCTCGACCCTAAATTTGCCAAATCCAAATCGTATGATAAACTCTGGGCCAGGCTTCGGGCCAAAGAATTTGTGGAAGGGGAGTTTGAATTTGTGTCAAAATCCGGCCATTCCCTCTGGCTTCGGGGCAGTTATTACCCGGTGCTTGACAAAAACGGCCAGGTGGCTAAGGTGATGCAACTGGCTACCGACATTAGCCACGAAATGCGTCAGGAAGAGCAAATCAAAGCGCATCTCATGGATTTGGAGATTACCAAGACCCAGCTCCAGGATGCTGCCCTGGCCTTAGAATCCGAATTGCAGGCCCTCGGAAGTCATCTGGGTTGGCTGGTGCTGGATGCCCAGGGCAAAATCGTGAAAGTGAGCCAAAAGATAAATGAAGGTTACTTATTACCGCTTTCGCTTGCCGAAGGGATGGACTTTAAAGCCTTGCTCGCTCGGAAAGCGGCCCAAACAAAGGACTACCAGCAGTTTTGGACCAGCCTGGAAACCCAAAAGCCTGCCGAGGCCCAATGGCTCAGCCCGCTCCTGGGAAAAGAAGCCGAAACGTTTGCCGAACATTATCTCCCTATCGCCAATGAGCAGGGTCAATTGCAAAAAGTCATCGCCTTGTTTTTGCCCTTTTCAAAAAATGGCCAAAGCCGCAGCCTGCGAACCCGGAAAATAGAAAGCAATGAAGCCCGCTAAGCCCTAGTCCCTCTATTTATGAAGCTTTTGCACCAAATTACCCAAGTGTTGAGGCCCTCGGAAGGGCAATCAAAGGCCTCCCAAACGGCCACCCGACAGTTTCGCTTTCGTTATGGGTTGGTATTGGTACTGACGGCCCTTTTATTTGCCCTGAGCTATCTGCTCTTGCTCCGCAGCCTTGACAAACAGGCCGACTTCGTTACCCAAATTAATACCATTGGCTACCAAAATGCCCTGAGCCAGGAAATCACAAAATGGGCCCTGGCCCTGCGCAGTTGTGAGGAAGAAAATAACTGCCGCACCCAGATGGGAAAGCTACAGGAGGCATTGCAAAAATTTAAAGATACCCAGGGGCAGCTCATTCGCCAACATACACTTCTTAAATCAGAAGGCCTGCACAATCCTAATCTCGATTCTATTCTTCAGGTTAATTACCGGGTTTCGTATCAGCACATCTTGCAAGCCAGCCAGGCTTTGATGCGCCTCACGGAGGTCGAAATCCAGGTAAGGCAAAAGCGCTTACGCCCCCAGGCTTCCCTCCGCCATAACCTTAGCCTCAATACCAATAAATTGCTCTTCCGAGAGCAAACCCTGACGCATAATGCCGCATTGGTGGCCCGCCTCTACGACCAGGAAGCCAAGGCCTACATCCAACGTATCAAAACCTACCAAACCCTGGTATTGGTAGTGGCTTTTATTATCCTGGTCCTGGAAGCCCTGATTTTTTCCCCCAAATCGCGCGTAGGATTCGCAGCGCCCTGGCCCAACTCGAAAAGGCCCACGAAGAAGCCCAGTCCCGCAACCGCGAAATCACCGAAGCCCACCATCAGCTTCATTTGGTCAAGGAAAAAGAAAGGCAGGATGCCGAAGCCCTGCGCGAAAGCCACGCGCATTTGCTTGCGGCCCAGGAAAAACTAACCGTCTTCAACCAGGAACTGATTGAGAAAAATAAAAAAACTTGAAAAAACAGATGCCCTCATCAAAGCCAACCAAGCCCTGGAAGCTGCCCGGTATTTTGATTTTTCGCTCAATAAGTTTTCCGAAATCATGCGTTGGCGGCATCAGCAAACCCTCTTTTCCTGGTCAAGCCAACTGCTCGACGAACTAGTGCCCTATCTCGAGGTCTTTCAGGGTTGTTTGTATGTGTTTGACCCGGACAAGGACAATCTCATGATGACCGCCAGCTACGCCCATACGCAGGAGTTTCAGATGGAAAGGATTGAGATAGAAATTGGCGACCAATTGATAGGTCAGGCGGCTAAAAGCCGCAAACCCCTGCTCCGGCAACAACTCAACGGCGATGCCAAGGCCTATCAGGGGCAAACCGCCATCCAAACGGTGGAAGTGCAGGCCGTTTTTATCCTGCCCCTGGTCTATAATGACCAACTGGCCGGGGTGCTCGAGCTGAGCCATACCCAGCCTTTTGCCCCCCAGGCTTTGCAATTGCTGGATAAAATGACGCCCAGTATTGCTGCCAATCTCAATGCCCTACAAGACCAGAAGCGCATCAGCCAGCTTTTTGGCGATTCGCAGATGGCCCAGCGCCGCCTGCGCGAAAGTATGCGCAAAATCCAGGAAAATGAGGAGCGCTTTCGAAAGCTTTCGGAGGTAACCCAGGAAGGCCTGCTTTTTCTCAATGGGGCGCTCATCAAAGACCTTAATTCGGTGATATTACGTATGCTGGGCTATGACAAAGCCGATGAACTCCTCAACCAGCCCTATATCCAGCTCATTGCGCCTCAATACCGCTTTGAAATAGAAGAAAAAAATCTGCTTCAGCAAGGCCACAGCCACGAAACCCTTGCCATTCGCAAAAACGGAGAAACCCTCCCCATCGAGATTCAGGCCCGCGAGGTGCGCTACCAGGAGGAAGAGATGCGGGTCATCTCTATGCGCGACATCACCGAACGCAAAAAAACCGAACAACAATTGCGCGAAGCCAATCGCATTGCCAAGCTGGTAGGCGAGCTGGAAAAGAAAAACAAAGACATCACTTCCAGCATTGAATATGCCCAGCGTATTCAGGAAGCCATCCTGCCCAGCGACAAGCTCATTGGCAAGGGCTTTTTGCAGCATTTTGTGTTTTATCAACCCAAAGACATAGTGAGCGGCGATTTTTACTGGTATGCCGAAAAAAATGAATATGCCTACATCGCGGCGGTTGACTGCACCGGGCACGGGGTTCCGGGTGCCTTTATGTCCATCATTGGCTATTCTAACCTGAACAAAATTGTGCTGGAGCAGGGCATCACCGAGCCCGAAATTGTGCTTACCCGCCTGGACCGCGAGGTTTCGGAAGTGCTCAAACAAAAAGAAGAAAACTCCCAGAGCCGCGACGGGATGGACCTGGCTTTTTGTGCCCTCAATATCTTTGAGAAAAGGCTTTCTTTTGCCGGAGCCTACCGGCCCATGTTTCTTTTCCGGGAAGGCGAACTGCACGAGTTTAAAGGAAATGCCTTTCCGATTGGGGGAAATTTTAAATACAAAAAGAAAAAAATATTTAACCAGCAAGAAATACTGCTCCGCGAAGGCGACACTATTTACCTGTTTTCGGATGGCTTTGCCGACCAGTTTGGCGGACCCGAAAACCGCAAATATGCCAGCAAGCGATTCAAGGATTTTTTGCGAAGTCTGCAACCTTACCACCTCGACGAGCAAAAACAGCGCTTGCAGCAGGAGTTTATCAACTGGCGCGGGACTTACCGCCAGATGGATGATGTACTCATTATCGGACTGCGCTTTTAGCCCGACTTGCCTGCGCTTGATATCTCAAAATACCCTATTTTTGCCAGCTAAACCCATTTAAAATTTATATGCGGCAACCTCTTTTGCAAGCCGGCGCCAATGAACTGAGCTACGAAATCCGGGGCATTGTCAAGAAAGCCCACCAATTGGAGCAACTCGGCCTGCCTATCCTTTGGGAAAACATCGGCGACCCCATCCAAAAACACAATCTTGTGCCCGACTGGATGAAGCATATCGTGGTGGAACTCTTGCAGGAAAACGAAACCTATGGCTACTGCCATTCAAAAGGTGTCCCAGCCACCCGGGCTTTTTTGGCCGCCGAAACCAATGCCCTGGGAGGGGTGCAAATTACCGCCGAAGACATCCTGTTTTTCAATGGCCTGGGCGATGCCATTGCCAAAGTCTATCAGTATATCCGGCCCACTTCGCGGGTCATTGGCCCTTCACCGGCCTATTCTACCCATTCTTCGGCCGAGGCTGCCCACGCCAACCATCACCCGCTGACCTACCGCCTCGACCCCGACAATCGCTGGTATCCCGATATGGAAGACCTCTATAACAAGGTACGCTATAATCCCAACATTGTAGGTATCCTGATTATCAATCCAGATAACCCGACCGGCATGGTCTATCCGCCCGAAATCCTGCGAAGAATGGTGCGGCTGGCCCGTGATTTTGATTT
>JAAUUB010000175.1 GCA_012031215.1 Microscillaceae bacterium
GTGCCCCTGGCCCAGGGCCTATGTGCAAACTGGCCAAACTGACCAGGCCGAAGCGATGCTGCGCAAGATAATCGCCCTGCGCCGACGCAACAAAGGCGAGAAACATCCTGACTTTGCCACTGCCCTTGACCAGTTAGGGCAGTTCTACTTGCGACAAGGCCAAAGCCAAAAAGCCCGCCCTTTGCTTGAAGAAGCCGCCCTTATTCGTCAGGAGACGCTTCCGGCCAGCCACCCCGCCCAGGCCATTTCGCGCACCCACCGGGCTTTGCTGGCCGAGGCCGAAGGAAAGCCCGCCGAGGCCGAACGCTGGTATCAGGAAAGCCTCGCCATTCTTCAACAAAGTAAAGGCGAAAAGCATCCTTGTATGGGCAGGCCCTCAATAACCTGGCCCTCTTCTACGAAAATCAAAAACGACCCGCCGAAGCCGCCCCTTGGTTTCAGGAAGCCGCCCGGCTGATGGCCGAATATGGCCGCCGTAATTTGCCAGGCCTGAATGAAAGCGAGCAACTGGCCTTCTGGCAGCAAAACCGCACCGTGATTGATAATTTCCTCCTTTTTGTGGCCCGTTATGCCGCCCTGCCTGATTTTCAGGCCCTGCTTGGCCCGGCCCTGCAGCTACGCCTGCAAACCAAAGGTGCCTTGCTAAGGGTAAATGCCGAGCAGGTGCAAAAAAGAAAATCAGCCCAAAACCCAGCCCTGGACAGCCTCTACCAACGCTGGCGCAAAAACCGACAATGTCTGGCCTATCTGGCCCAGGAAAGCGTAAGTGACCCTTCGCAAGGGCCCCTCGACAGCTTAATCAAGGCCACTGACCAACTGGAAAAACAAATGGCCCTGCGGCAATTTCGGCCCCTCGTGGCCGAAACCCCGGCAGCGGAAAACTGGCAAACCCTCCAGGCAGACCTGCAGGCCGGTGAAGCTGCCCTGGAAATGACCCGCCTGATGGATGCCCAGGGCCAGGTCTATTACTGGGCCATGCTGGTGGTTAAAGAAGCGCCTTTGCCGCTGTCTGTTCTTATCCCGGATGGGCAGGCCCTGGAAAAAAACTACTGGCACTTCTACACCAACAATATTCAATTCAAAATAAAAGATACCCAGTCCTTTGACCGCTACTGGCAGCCCATTCAGGCTTTGCTAGACCAGTACCAGGTGAAGCGGCTCTATTTTTCGCCGGATGGGGTCTATCATTTGCTCAATCCCCCGGCCTTGTATGAGCCCGCCCGGCAAGCGTATCTGGCCAATCGTCTCGATTTGGTTCATCTAAGCAATTTACAAGCCCTGCTGCGCCGGGATGGCGACAATGCCCAGCCCCAAGGAGCGGTACTGGTGGGCGGGCTTGAATACGGGCCCGCCTCCGCCGGGGAGAGTTTTAAGCCCCTGCCCGGCACCCAGACAGAGATAGAGAACATTGCTGCTTTGTTTCAAAAATACCAAAATGCCCGGCCCACCTTATGGCAAGATTCAGAGGCGGGCAAGGCCGCCTTGCTGAATCTCCAAAACCCGGGCTTGCTGCACCTGGCCACGCACGGTTTTTTTTATCCGCCCCCGGCCATTGTGGGCGAAAGCCTTGCCTCCGAAGTAGTGTCGCCCTTGCTGCGGGCCGGCCTGGCTTTGAGCGGGGCCAATCAGGGAGAAGCAGGCTTTCGGGAGGGTCTGCTGAGCGCCTACGAAGTGAGCGAGATGCAGTTGGAAGAGACCGAACTGGTGGTGCTTTCGGCCTGCCAAACGGGTATGGGCCAGGTTGAAGATGGTGAAGGAGTTTATGGATTGCAAAGGGCTTTTCACCTGGCCGGAGCAAAGCAGGTGCTCGTGAGCCTTTGGGCCGTCAACGACCAGGTAGGCCAACAATGGATGCAATACTTTTACGAAAATTATTTGCAAACCCACCGCGCCGACCTGGCCCTGCGCTACGCCCGGAGCAAAGTCCAGGCAGCATTTACGGCCCCGTATTACTGGGCCGGGTTTGTGCTTTGGGAAAAATAGCCCGCCCACAGAAGGCCCTTTTTGGCTTTTTTAGGCTTTTTGCTTGGGGAACTGCCTTTGTTTTGGTTAATTTTGTGAAAAATGAAGTTTTTCAACAAAGATGATCTCAAAAGAAAGGGTTTCTCAGCTTATTCTTGAAAGTAATTATATCAGCCGCGACCTCAGTTGGCTGCGTTTCAACCTGCGGGTGCTCGACCAGGCCCAAAAACCGAACGTTCGGTTTTTGACCAATTGAAATTTCTGGCCATCACCGCTTCCAACCTGGATGAGTTTTTTATGATTCGGGTAGGAAGCCTCTATAATTATATGGACTATGGCAAAGAGCGCATTGATTACTCCGGCCTGCGCGAAAAGCCCTTTCGCACCGTGCTACTTCACGAGGCACACTACTTTTTTCAGCAACAAAACCGCCTTTTTAGCGAATTTTTGTGGCCGCGGTTTGCCCAAAATGGCTTCTTGATTCAAAACATTGAGGCCCTCAGCCCTAAATTACAGGAAGAAGCCTCCGAATATTTTAACCGTACGGTTTTTCCGATGCTGACCCCTATGGTGTATGACAACTACCGCACCTTCCCCATTTTGATGAACAAAACGCTCATCTTTGGGGTACTGACCAAGTCTCTCGACAATGGCAAAGAAGCCAATAAGCTTTCTTTTATTCAGATTCCCCAAAATCTGCCCCGCTTCTTTGAAATTGATACTGATGAAGCCCTGATTTTTGTGCCTATTGAGGAAATCATTCGCTGGAAAATCCATAAGCTCTATCGCAATGTAGAAATTGTTTCGGCCTCGCTCTTTCGCATTACCCGCAACAGCGACATCAGCGTGGAAGAAAGCGATGATATGGAAGAAGATTTTATTGATGAGGTCAAACGCAAACTCCGTAGCCGCAAAACGGGCCGCGTGGTGCGCATTGAAGCCGAACCGACCTACTCCAATGAAATGATGCAATTGCTCAAAGAAAAATGGAATATCGACGACGACAATATCTTTGTCGCCGACCGCCTCATGGATTTTACGGGCTTGTTTCAGATTGCCAGCCACCCCGATTTTAGTGCCTTCACCAGCAAGCCCCCCCTGCCTCAGCTCCCCTATGGGCTGGACGAAAACCACGACAACCCCCTTGAGTATCTCAAGCAGCGCGATGTCTTGCTGCACCACCCCTACAACAGCATAGAACCCCTGCTGCAATTGCTCGAAAAAGCCGCCGAAGACCCCAATGTGCTGGCCATCAAAATGACCATTTACCGCCTGGCCAAAAACTCCCGTGTTACCACTGCCCTCCTAAAAGCCGCCGAACTGGGCAAGCACGTATCCGTACTCTTTGAACTAAAAGCCCGCTTTGATGAAGAGAACAATATCCGCGAAGCGGAAAGACTGCAAAAAGCTGGCTGTTTTGTCATTCACGGCATCAGTCGCTATAAAACCCATACCAAGCTTTTGCTGATTGTGCGCAAAGAAACCGACCGGGTGGTGCGCTATGTGCATCTCTCAAGCGGCAACTACAACGAAAACACGGCCCGCCTCTATACCGATGTCAGCCTCCTAACTACCAATGAACTCTACGGGCAGGATGTGTCGGAGTTTTTCAATGCCATCACAGGCCATTCCCAGCCTTTGTTTTACCAAAGCCTCATCACTGCCCCTCAGGATATGCGCAACAAGCTCATCCACTTGGTGCGCCAGGAAGCTGACAATGCTCGCCAGGGTTTGAAAAGCGGCATCATTATCAAAATCAATTCGCTCGAGGACCGCCATCTCATTGATGAACTATATGCTGCCTCGCAGGCCGGCGTGTTCATCCGGCTCATTGTGCGGGGCATCTGCTGCCTGCGCCCCGGACGACCCGGCCTAAGTGAAAACATCCAGGTACGTTCTATTGTGGGCGATTTGCTGGAGCACTCCCGCATCTTTTATTTCCAAAACCAGGAAAACCCCCTGATTTATGCCGGAAGTGCTGATGCGATGGTGCGTAGCTTCGACCGACGCATTGAATCCCTGTTTCAAATCACGGATACCTCGCTCCACCACCAAATGCGCACCATCCTGGATTATAACCTGCGCGACAATGCCAATGCCTACCAGATGGAAGAAAATGGCAAATATACCAAAGTGCAGCCCCCCGCTGAGGTGCCGCCTTTCAATATCCATCAGGCTTTTTTTCAACTATATGCCTCAGGCCGCTTGCCCGAAACGGCAGATTTATTTGCCCAACTGGCAACTGAACCAGCAACTGAGGTAAAACCCTGAACTAGCGGGAGGATTTTTTTTGAGACCCTCATGCCCTTATTCGTCTTGTTCTGCCTTAAAAAAACAGTAAACTGAAAACACCTCGTTAAGCTCAGTGCCGCGCATCACGGACCACTGCCAAAAGAAAGCATCGGCAGGTCAAAAGCCGGGGGGAGTTGTAGGCACTCAGAAGACCCTTAATTTGCGGGAGATTTTCCGTGAGCAGGGCCGAATAAATACAGGGGCAGGCCATAAAGCACTATTCTAGCTACGCGCAAGGCCAGATTTTGTGATTTCTGGCCTGGTTGGGTTTACTCTTTTTGCAATACCAGGCGATAAGTATAGCTTCGCTTGCCATCTGTACTTACCCAGGTGCCGCTCATCACCCCATTTTTGAGCACTCCTGTGAAATAACCCGTTACAACCCCATCCGTGTTGCGCTCCTCGAGGTTTTGGCGAAAACCGCCTCCAGGTATTGGCTGAGCAGTGCCACTAAAGTTGAGGTATCCGGATGAGCCATCGCCATAATAATAATGACCGACTACATTGCCATCGTTATTGTCGGGATAGAAATGCATAGTAATGTTTTTACCAGCCAGCGTCCCTTTGAAAGTAAATTGATATTGCGCCTGGGCCGATAGCACTCCCAGGAAGCAAAAAAAAGCCAAAAGCGTGATTCTTTTCATAAAACAGTGCAGTAAGATTTGTTTTTTGCAATTAACGACAAAAGCCCTGATTGCTTTTTCGGTATTTCATTAAGGGATAGTCAGGAACAATGAAAAGCAGGGATGGATTAAGGAAAGAAAGCTTAACCCGGATTTTCGTCAATGGAAAAGGCTTTTAGAAAGATATCCTTCTTTTCCCTTGAGAGCGAAACCCGGTCGCCGTTGCGCATCTGAATTTCACTGTCGGCCCGGCAATACTTTTCTACATATTGCAAATGAATCATATATGAGCGGTGGGTACGCAAAAACAACTCGGCGGGCAAAAGGCTTTCCAGTTGTTTGATATTTTTGGAAACCAAAAAAGGGGCCTTGTCGCGCAAAACTACTTTTGTATAAGCTCCTTCGGCTTTGAGATAAACAATTTCGGCATAATCAAAAAAAGCCAAGCCCTCTGAGGTAGGCAGGGCCAGTCTTCCCGAAGGCAGCGACTTTTGTTCGCGGGAGGCGGGGCTGGCCGAGGATTTGGCCTGGCGGGCCTGGGCTTTTTGTACGGCCTGCAAGAGCCTTTGAATCTGAATGGGTTTCAATAAATAATCAACCGCCTCTACCTCAAAAGCCTGCAAGGCATATTCTTGATAGGCCGTTGTGAAAATAATGGCGAATTCGGGTTTTTTAATAAAATCGAAGAGTTCCAGGCCGCTGTGGTTTGGCATTTCAATATCCAAAAACACAATGTCAATGGACTCTTTCATCAGGATGGGCAAGGCCTCTTCCAGGGTAGAGGAACTGGGCCAGAGCTGCAATTGAGGGCAATATTCACTCAAAAGCGTTTCCAAAATTCTTCGGGCCTTTGGCTCGTCATCGATAATAAGGGTTTGCATATAAGATTAGATAGTGAGGTAGATAATAATTCAAGTAGGTTTAGACATAAAATGACTCAGGAGAGCTGGTAATGAATATCAAGACGCACCCTGGTGCCGAGGGCTTCGTTGTTTTCAGTTTTCAGGTCTTCTATCACGAGCCATATTTTTTCGGTTTTCCCAAAGTTTAACAGGTCGAGGCGGTTTTGGGTTGCGCTGGTGGCAAAAGATTGGTGTAAGTTTGACCGTTTTTTTCGGATTTCGGCGGCCTTTTCCCGCCCGATGCCATTGTCCTCAATCTCGCAAATAAGCCTATTGGGATGAGGTGCGGAGAGAAAACGAACCCAAAGTTGCCGGTTCTCTTTTTTGTGAAGCAGGCCATGTTTAAGGGCATTTTCGACATACGGTTGCAAGAGCAAAGAAGGAATCAGAATGTGTTGGGGCTGGAGTTGAGGGCCTATCTCCACCCGGTATTGGAGTGTATCTTCAAAGCGAAGAGCCTCAAGAGACAAATAAAGCTCCAACAGGCGGATTTCGTCAGAAAGACGCACCCAGGATTGAGCGGAGAGGTTCAGGGTAAGGCGCATCAAATCGGCAAATTTGCCCAGGAACTCGTTGGCGAGTTGCTTCTCATTTTGAAGAATATAATCCTGAATGGAATTAAGGGCATTGAAGATAAAATGCGGGTTCATTTGCGCCCGCAGGGCCGTAAGTTGCGAAGCCCGCAGGTTTTGCTCATAATGACTTTTGGTATTAAGCCTACGAATCCGGTTTTGATAAATGCCATAAGCAAGCCCTCCCAAGGCCAGCAAGGCCAATACCATAAACCAGGGTTTTTGCCAGAAGGGGGGTCGGATGCGTATTTTGAGTTCGGCGGTTTTTAAGCTTTCCACGCCGTCTTCATTGAGTGCCTTCACCTGAAAAATATAATTGCCGGGAGGCAAAGAAGGAAAACGAGCAAAATTATTAGCACTTTGGGTATAAACCCATTCATCGCTCAGCCCCAACAAGCGATATTTATACTGATAGTCTTTTCGGCTTCGGAAAGCAAGGCCCAGGAATTCAATTTTGAGATTGTTGTCCCCGTAGTTCAAGTCATAGGCCGCCTGTAGAGGTCTGGCTTCTTCCCAAACCGAAACGCCTGTAAGCCGAATAGAAGGCGGTATTTGATTAAAAGTTCTAATTGTTTTTGGAATTCGCATTAGCCCCTGGTGGGTGGCCGCCCATACTTCCTGATTACTGACAGCCAGGTCGAGAATTTCTTTTGAAACGAGGCCATCCTGCAAACCGATAAATTCCAGTTGTTTGGTCGGGCGGTTGAGTTTTTGAATTCCTTTTTCTGAGGCAATCCAGACTACGTCTTTGTCGGGGGCCAGGGCTTTGATATAGTTGCTGCTCAGTCCATTTTGGGTGGTAAAGCGTTGAATCACTTTCTTCTGGCGCAATACATAAATGCCCTGATTGATAGTTCCTACCCACAGGTTGCCCTGTTCGTCCTGGGCAAAAGAAAGAGCAATCACAGGCCGGTTGTTTTCCGGATCGAGCCAGGGGTAGCCATTGCCATTTTCGTAAAAATACAGTCCGTCTTCGTATCCAGCCCAAAAGCGCTGCCCGGGTTCTACCCAAAGGCAACGGGTGCGGCGTTGACGAAGATTAATGGCCTTCGTGGGCTCAAAAATAGCATTGCTTGTGAAGGGCAAGATGGCGCAGGATTGCCCGGAGGCAATTAAAAGGGCTGTGTCGCCCAAAGCCCGTATTGATTTGGGGTTGTGCATTTCTACCCGATGGCTTTTCAGGGAAGGATAGGGCTTTAGGCCAAATATCTGAGAACAGGCAATCCAGAAAAAATCTTGCATTGGCGAATAATCAAGCCCTTCTATTTCATGGTTGATGCCTGTATCAAAAGCCGCTTCTATCTTCCCATTGGGCGTGAGTTGCATCACCTGCCCATTGCTCAGGCCCAGATAGAGGCGGGCCGATTTGTCAAAAGCCAGTTTAAAAATCCGGTCGTCAGACAACCCAGAATTTAGCGTATTATAAATCAAAATATCGCGGGCGGGCATCACAAACACCCCGCTTCGGAGGGTACTCATCCAGTAATTTCCCTCCCGGTCTAGAATCAGGTCTGAAACTGTCTTGCCGGGCAAAAGCTGCAAGCCTCCATGCAAAGGACTGCCCAGGGGGTCAAAGCCATAAAAGCCATCGTAAGTAATGATCCAATGAAAGCCTTCCCGGTCGGTGGTGGCTTTGATAATGGGGGCAAACTGCTCTATTTGAGCATAGCGAACGGGGGTCAGTTTTTTGTCCTCTTTGGTGTAGAGCAGATTGCGGAGATGGTCCAGGGCAAAGTTTCCCTCTTTAAAAAAAGCGCGTATGCCCCTTTGATTTTTATCGGTGGCTATTAGTTGCCAGCCTTGGGCCTTTTTTTCGTACATTTCGCCCGATACCAGCACAATATAAAGTCGGTCTTGTTGGTCAATGTACACATCCGTAAGGGCCTTTTCAAAGTGGCTGGCCCTCGTTACCGGCCGGGCCATCTTGAGGTTGGCATCAATGCAATATAAATCGCCATTGACCACCCAGACCTGCCCCTTTTTGTCAACGGCATACGATTTGATATTGGCGGCGGGTGGGGTATTTGGCCATTGGAAGAGTTGCATTTTGCCTTCCTGAATGTAAAAAAGCTGGCCCGAAAAATTATTAAACCAAATACGTCCCAGCACATCCTCCTGGATATAAGAAAAAGCATTTGAAAGGGCATTAGGCAGGAAGAAACAAGTAAACTGCTGCCCGTCATAGCGGCACATCCCTATCTCGGTAGCCATCCAGATAAAGCCTTCGCGGTCTTGGTGCAGGTCATAAACCGTCAAGGAGGGCAAGCCATCCAGGTCGGTCAATTGCCACATAGGGGCTTG
The DNA here is from genome assembly GCA_012031215.1 of Microscillaceae bacterium. GTDB lineage: Bacteria > Bacteroidota > Bacteroidia > Cytophagales > Microscillaceae > JAAUUB01. The sequence goes on from JAAUUB010000175.1 coordinate 8,653, forward strand.
CTGGGCCAAAGCTGCCCCTTGCAACAAACTCCAGAAGGCCAGTATCCTTCCGGTGATTCTTCTTTTTCTCTGCGTATTGGGCATCCTGCACAAGAATTTACCTATCCGGCTTTATTTTTTCTTTTTAAACCCGCCTTTCCCTTTCTTTTCGGGGGCTTTGGCAATGAGCTCACGGCATTGCTCCAGGGTCAGCTCAACAGGATTGAGGTCTTTGGGGATTTTTCACATTTTTTTTGCCCGCCTTGATATAGGGTCCCCAGCGCCCATTGAGAATAAGAATGTCGGCATCGGCTTCAAAACTTTTGATAAATTTTTCGGCATCGGCCCGTCTTTTTTCCTGAATGAGCTCAATGGCTCGTTCTTCGGAAATATCGAGGGGATCATCATTTTTGCCCAGGGAATAAAATTTGTCTTCGTGGCGAATGTAAGGCCCAAAGCGTCCAACTGCGGCAACCATGGGCTGGTCTTCAAAAAAGCCCACTTCGCGGGGCAATTTGAATAGCTCGAGGGCTTCCTCCAGCGAAATGGTATCGAGGCGTTGGTCGCGGCGCAGGCTGGCCCGGGGTGGTTTTTCATCGGGGTTAGCGGCTTCGCCAATTTGAGCAAAAGCCCCGTAGCGTCCCAGAATCACCATTACGTCCAGTCCTGTTTTGGGGTCTTTGCCCAGTATGCGGTTGGCCGAAACTTCTGAGCGGTCTATCTTTTGGGTTTCTTCCACTAATTCGTGAAAAGGATAATAAAACTCGCGCAGCATCCGAACCCATTCTTTGCGTCCATCCGCGATTTCATCAAATTCCTTTTCTACGGTAGCAGTAAAAGAGTAGTCAAGAATATTGGTAAAATGTTCCACCAAAAAGTCATTGACCACCATGGCCACATCCGTGGGAAAGAGTTTACTTTTCTCGCGGCCCACCATTTCCATTTTCTGGCTGATTTTGATTTTGTCCTGCGCCAGGGTGAGCTCACGAAAGGGGCGTTCTTTGCCTTCGCGGTCTTCCTTTACGACGTAACCCCGCTTTTGGATGGTCGAGATAGTGGGGGCATAGGTAGAAGGCCTTCCGATGCCCATTTCTTCCAATTGTTTCACGAGGCTGGCCTCTGTGTAGCGAGCCGCCGGACGAGTAAAACGCTCCGTGGCCAGCATCTGGCGCAAATCCAAGCTTTGCCCAATTTTGAGCGGGGGCAGCATTTTGGAGGTATCCCCTTCCTCATCTTCTTCATCCGAAGACTCGAGATAGACCTTCAAGAAGCCATCAAATTTAATGACCTCCCCTTTTGCCAGCAGATGGGGCATCTGGGCAGGGGGCTGGTGCTGTTGATTATACACAACCGGGTCAATGGCAATGGTAGCAGTGGTGCGCTCCAATTGTGCCTCGGCCATCTGGGAGGCAATGGCCCTTTTCCAGATAAGCTCATAAAGGCGTTGCTCACTGGCATCCTGACTGGCCAACAAAGCCCCAAAATCAGTAGGCCGGATGGCTTCGTGGGCTTCCTGGGCGGTAGCCGACTTGGTCTTGAAGCGACGGTTTTGGATATATTGCGGGCCGTAGAGCCTTTCAATTTGTTGGGCGGCGGCGCTCAGGGCTTCTTCCGAAAGATTGGTAGAATCAGTTCGCATATAGGTGATTTTGCCGGCTTCATAGAGCTTTTGGGCCAGAATCATGGTTTGGGCGACCGAATAGCCCATTTTACGGCTGGCTTCCTGCTGAAGGGTAGAGGTAGTGAAAGGGGGTGCCGGGCTTTTTTTGGCGGGGCGGGTTTCAAGGTTTTTGATGACATACAAGGCCCCAATACATTTTTCCAAAAAGGCCTGCGCTCCAGCCTGGTCTTCTATTCTTTGGGGCAGTTCAGCGGCAAGCATTTTGCGGTCTTCCACCCTAAAATCGGCCGTAACTTTAAAAGAAAGAAAGTGGGCAAGAAAAGTATCAATTTCGCGTTCGCGTTCTACAATCAGGCGCACCGCCACCGATTGTACCCGGCCTGCGGAAAGGCCCGTTTTGATTTTTT